>CAJAFJ010000647.1 GCA_903938955.1 uncultured beta proteobacterium
CCCCTGCTGAGGGGGCGTGCACAAATCGACCATCCCCCACATAAATACCGGCATGTGTCGCGACGTCACTTTGGGCAAACAGCACCAGGTCGCCCGATCGAACGCTGTCGTTCGCGACCGCTTGCCCCCAGCTTTGTAACCTTGAAACGGTTCGAGGCGGCGCCACTTCGGCCCTGCTTTGGTAAACGTGGCCAATCAGACCGCTGCAGTCAAAGCCTGTGTCTGGCGTATTGCCACCAAACCTGTAGGGCGTGCCGACCAAACCCACGGCGTAAATCGTAATATCACTGGCTTGTTCAGACGAGACACGTGATGAAGTTTGAGCGTTGGGATAAGCAAAAGCCCCATGCGGAGCTTGGGGTGCCGTGCTGCAAGCCGTGAGGAATAGAGAAAGTGCCAAGCCGTAAAAGACCAACCCGCGTCTATTGAAAAACCCGATGCAACAGTCGCTAACCGTGGCGTACGCAACCGTTTTTTTGATTAAAAACTGGTTTGCCAAATTGGCGCCGAGAAAATCGTTGGTATTCACAGTGCAACCTTTACATGTCCCCATAAGAAAGACCGCCTCTGCAGTTTATTCTTGTTTTGCCTCGGGCTATTATTTGCTGGAGCGCTGGCGGGGCCTCCGTTAATGATCGCCAGCGATCTTTTACTTGGGTTTTTTGGCGGCTGCTTTTGCAATTTTTTGTTCTTTTTGTTGTTCAATTTCAAAAAGCACACGAATCCGTTCGGCCATTGCAGAATAAGTCACCGCATTTTCCTCTTCTGCATCCGCTGCATTCAGAAAGGCATAAAAGTGCCGGTCATTGACCCAGAAGGTGCCTTCATCTGCATAGTCATCAAGCGCGTCGGCAAAGTTTTGAATATCCCGGTCCGTTGCGAAAAAATCCTTTAAGAACGTCGCGGGGGTTCCCAAACCGGCCTCGACCGCCGCCGTGAGGCTGTCGAGCATTTCGTTGATCAAGCTTTCATCAAGATCTTCGCTCATGTTTTTGAACGGCACCAACTTGCCCGTGCGCGGGTCGTAACCGCCACGTGTTTCAAGTCGATCTAATAGCTCGGGCAAGGCACCAGCCGGGGTATGGCTGTCAATGCCGTCATAGGAGATGGGCGTAATTTGGGGGGTGTATGCGGAAACCATTGGAGGCCTTATTCTGTTGCTAATGCTGGTCAAGATTGTGCGCTCCCATTTTCGCAAATTACAACGATGAAGGCGGTAATATCAACTCAAAGTTCGCGTGTGCCCCAAATGCGCGATGTCAAATAAGTTCCGAAAGAGCGTTAAATGGAAACTGTGGTTATTTTTGCTATTGCTGGATGTCTTTTCAGTGCGGCCGTTGTTTATTTGGTGCTGGACTATCGCCGTCATGGTGAACGCCAGGATGCGCTGGAAAATGTTTTGAGTGTGAAGGCAGAAGTCGTCAAGGCAAAGAAAGTCCTGCTGGGCTACACCAAATACCTTGACTACCTCGCCGAAAGCAAGCAGGTCGCTACTGAAAAGATGAAGACGCTGTACATCAAGCTAACGCGCGAACATGTCCACATTGAAAAAGTTCAAACGGATGAGGCAAATCCCAAAGCCATTGCCACGGTGATTGTCAAATATATTGTGGAATACTCATTTGGTTTTGACCTGAAACCTGAAAGCTTTGATGTGACGGGGACCACCTCCGGTATTGAAATCCGCGTGGGCAGGCCCGCACTCATAGGGAGTCCTTTCGTCAAATCCCACTCGCATGAGATTGCCGGCGGTCTTGCCCTGCCTGACGAGAAAACGACGCTCAAAGAAATACAGGGCAAACTTTCTGCTTTGGCACAGCAACACAGTGTGATCCTGGAATCCGACGCGGGCATTCGCGCCCTCTGCGAAAAAAAGCTGATTGAAGTTCTGGGCAATTTCTTGACCAATCAAACGGGCGTCACCCAGGTACCGATTATTTCTGCCGTTTATAGATAGGCAAACCCTTCTTTTTATCGCGCAGCAAATACCGGTTGCCGTCTCGCGACAAAATCCCCACAGGGGAATCAGTTCATTTTTTGAGTGGATGCACTGCGTTACCAGCTGCCTTTGGGCTCAAGCCCGCGAATGAAGGTTTTCAGTAGCTTGATGGCATCAGGGCGGCTGGCTTGCTGAGCGAAATCAAGGGCCGTGAATCCCAAGTCGTTCTTGAGCCTGGCATCTGCGCCTTCTTCCAGAAGCAACTGCACCGCCTCAGGTGTCCCGTACTTGGCCGCCATCATGAGCGGTGTGGTGCCGTTAGGGGACGTTGCATCAATATAGGCACTCTGTTCCAGCAATAAGCGCATCACCGGTAAATGACCATGGGTTGCCGCGTAATGAAAGGGCGTCCAACCTGGTTTGTTGACATCAGCGCCCTTGACAATGAGTTGTTCGCAAATGTCCAACAACCCCTGCAGAGAGGCCAGCATGAGCGGGCTTTCATCTTGCGGGGTACGTACTTCAATATTGATTTTTGGCGCTTGGACCAACGCTGCAATGACCTTGAGGGACGGTTCGCGCAACGCAAGGATGAGTCCATGTTCACCGTTTGGATTCGGTGTATCGGGGTCAAACCCCCGGTTTAACAATGAAATGATGGCGCCTGCGTCATCACGCTTGATGGCAGTGAAAAAATCCTCATAAGACCCGGCTTGCGCGATTGAAAAACCCAAAAAAACGAACAGGCAAAAGATTTTTTTGAGAAGTGGGAACCTGCTGAAAAAGGCAGCGCAACTCACTGAGTCACTCCTTTGAAAAGCATCTCGAAATTTTGGCTCGTCACGCTGGCAATGGTTTCCACGGGACACTGCCGAAGTTCGGCCAAACAAGCCGCAACAAAGGGGACATAAGACGGATTATTGGTTTTACCGCGATAAGGGACCGGTGCCAGATAGGGGCTGTCGGTTTCAATCAACAGACGATCCATCGGGACAAAAGATGCCACATCACGGATATCCTGCGCATTTTTGAACGTCAAAATGCCAGAGAAAGAAATGTAAAAACCCAAATCCAAGGCGGCACGGGCGACTTCGGCCGATTCAGTAAAACAATGAAAAACCCCGCCCGCAGAACCCATTGAGCCGTCTTCGCCCTCTTCCCGAAGAATCGACAGCGTGTCCGCCGAGGCCATGCGCGTATGGATCACCAATGGCTTGCCCAATTGCCGGGCGGCCCGGATGTGCGTCCTGAATCGCTCACGCTGCCACGCCATGTCCGCCATCGTTCGCTCGCCAAGGCGGTAATAATCCAGCCCGGTTTCACCAATGCCCACGACCCGGGGTAATTGCCCCAACGTTAAAAGATCCTGCAGGCTGGGTTCTTTGACGTTTTCATTGTCAGGGTGAACGCCCACCGTGGCCCAGAAGTTGTCATAGCGCATCGCTAACGCGTGTACAGCCGGAAACTCTTCCAGGGTGGTTGCAATGCATAAGGCGCGGTTAACTTGCGCCGCGCTCATGGCAAGCCGAATGGCAGGCAATTGAGCGACCAGCTCAGGGAAATTCAAGTGGCAGTGAGAGTCTGTAAACATGGCGTGTGTAAAGATGGCAGCCAGGGTTTGACTGACATGGATGGGGTCAAGTCGCCCCGGTCTTGACGGCTTAAATGGTTTGGGTGGGCCGGTCAGACGCTAGATGCGCACCCAAAATTTCTTCAATTTTGAGCTTCAGAAGACGAGATTTTTGGTCTTTGGGAAACGAAATACCGATGCCCTGGGTTCGGCTATTGGAGGCTTTCGAGGGCGTAACCCACGCCACCTTGCCGGCAACCGGGTAGCGCTGGGGGTCTTCAGGCAAAGACAAGAGCACGTAAACATCATCGCCCAAACGGTAGTCACGCGAGGTCGGTATAAAAACACCGCCATCCGCCAGCAAGGGAATAAAAGCCGCATACAGTGCGGATTTCTCCTTGATTGCCAGTTGAATAACACTGGGGCGTGGGGTGGATGTTGAGTTACTCATAATGACGATTTGGACCTTGAGTTTAAGGCGTTTTGGGCTTGGCTCACCAGTGCTTCCAGCATCAAGCCGGCATTGAATGGATGCTCGACCGTGCGTGCTGTAGCGGCCAGTGCTTTTGACCACGCCGTTAAAACCGGCAAGGAACTGCCGACCGGAAGGTCGGCACTTTCAAAAAACCGGGGGGCTGCGCCCACTTTGACCGCCAGCACGTCATGACACAGCTTGTGCAGGGCATCCACAACTTGCGCGGGTGACCAGTCTTTGAACACACTCAAGTCGCCACGCACGATGGCTTTGGGCAGTTTGACCCAGGCCTGTGGGTCGCGACCTGACTGAGAAAACTGCAAGGCATCTTCGGGTCGCCCTCCGGCAGCGCGAAGCATCACCGCCGCTTGGGCGGAGGCTACGCCTTGGGCTTCAATCCATGCAAGCGAGCTTGCGGCGTCTGGCCAGACCATGCTGTGACCCAGACAACGGCTACGGATGGTGGGCAGCAATTGGTGCGCGGCCTCACTGGCCAGCACAAACTTGACATCGCCGGGCGGCTCTTCGAGCGTCTTGAGCAGTGCATTGGCCGTCACATTGTTCATGCGCTCAGCAGGAAAAACCAGCACGGCCTTGCCCCGGCCACGGGCACTGGTGCGTTGCGAGAATTCCACGGCGTCGCGCATCGCATCGACCCGAATTTCTTTACTGGCCTTACGTTTCTTATCGTCAATGTCGGATTGCGCTTTCTCGCTCAAAGGCCAGCCCAACTCGATCATCACGGTCTCGGGCATGAGCACGCACAGATCGGCATGGGTGCGCACATCAATCGCGTGGCAGCTTCCGCACTGACCGCAAGCGCCATCGTCGGACGGCTGCTCGCACAACCAGGCGCGCACCAGTGCCAATGCCAAGCCGTACTGCCCCAACCCTGAAGGCCCCGACAGCAGCCAGGCATGGCCACGTTGCGCCAGCAGTTGCCGCGTTTGCTGGGCGATCCAGGGCGCCACGATCGCAACACTCATACCAGCCAGCCTCGGGTTTTGACGGCACTTAGAACATCCAGCCAAACCGCGTCACGCGTTTGATGGGCGTCAATGCGGGCAAAGCGGCTCGGTGAAGCGCTCATGCGTTGACGGTAACCGTCCGACACGCGCGTGAAAAACTCAAGCGGCTGGGCCTCGAATTTATCTGGCACGCGGGTACCGGCCAGGCGCTGTGCAGCGATATCGACCGGCACATCAAACCAGACCGTCAAAGCCGGTTGGCGTATGAAATCGCCTTGCGGTCCCGTTGTGTTTTGAACCCACCGCTCCAAACTTGCCAGCATGTTCAGGTCAAAACCCCGCCCAGCACCTTGGTAGGCAAAGGTTGCATCGGTGAATCGGTCGCACAACACCACATCGCCCCGCTGCAGTGCGGGTTCAATCAGTTGTTGCAGGTGATCGCGGCGAGCGGCAAAGACCAACAGCGCCTCGGTCATGGCGTCCATCGGGTCGTTCAACACCAAAGTACGAAGTTTTTCAGCCAGTGGCGTCCCGCCAGGTTCGCGGGTCAGGGTGACTGCCCTGCCCTGCGCTCGAAAAGCCTGCGCCAAGCCATCGATATGGGTTGATTTTCCGGCGCCATCAATGCCTTCAAAACTAATGAAAAGCCCCGCTTGCTTCATATGCGTCTACTGTCCCCGCTGAAATTTATTAACGGCCCGATTGTGCTCTTCGAGACTCGCACTGAATTGGCTGGTGCCGTCGCCGCGAGCCACAAAATACAGGACTTTGGTAGGGGCGGGTTGCACCGCGGCCAGCAAGGAGGCCTTGCCCGGCATGGCAATCGGCGTCGGTGGCAGGCCGCCACGGGTATAGGTGTTCCAGGGTGTGTCCGCTTTCAAGTGATGGCGCCGGAGATTGCCGTCAAACGTATCGCCCAGACCGTAAATAACCGTCGGGTCGGTTTGCAACGGCATACCCATGCGAAGACGGTTGTTAAAGACAGCGGAAATCAGGGTGCGGTCGCTGCTGCGGCCGGTTTCTTTCTCAATGATGCTGGCCAAGATCAGGGCCTGTTCCGGCGTTTTTAAAATCGTATCGGGCTGGCGCTGGCTCCAGACAGCGGCTAACTTGGCATCCATCGCCCGCATGGCACGTTGGAGAACCGCCAAATCGCTGCTGCCTTTGGCGTAGTTGTAAGTATCAGGGTAAAAATGCCCTTCGGGGTGAAGCCCGGGCTTGCCCAAAGCGTTCATGATTTGATCCGGCGCCAGCCCTTGGGTGGTGGGTGCCAGCAGCTCTGCTTTTAAGAGTGCAGCACGAACCTGCGCAAAGTTCCAGCCCTCGACCAAGGTGACTGCGCGCAAAGATTCTTCGCCCCGGACCAGTTTTCTGAGCAGGCTGCGGGGGGTGGTATCGCGGTCGATTTCGTAACTTCCGGCCTTGATTTGCCGCGCGTCACCCGAGAGGCGAAACCACGCATACAAAAGCGTGGGGTTGACGTGAACACCCGCATCCGTCGCCGCTTGAGCCACGGCGCGGCCGGCGCTTCCGGGCTCGATCGACAGATCAACGGTATCGGCATCCAGCGCCAACGGCTGGTTCAGCCACCAGACAGCGGCCCCGCCCACCATGGCAGACAATAGAACAAATAAAGAGAAGAAACGACGCACAGCCCTACAGCCTTACAAGAAATCGATCGACGATGATAATTCACCGCATGAAAACCAAATTGAATGGCGTAACGCCACTGCCTCATCTGGGCATTATTCGCGTCGAAGGTGAAGAAGCGGCCAAGTTTCTGCATGGCCAGTTGACGCATGACTTTTCATTACTGGGCATGTCTGAGGCGCGACTGGCGGCATTTTGCTCTGCCAAAGGCCGCATGCAAGCCAGCTTTGTCGGCTTCAAACGCAGCCCGACCGAAATTTTGCTGGTCTGCAGCCGCGATATTTTGCCGCCCACGCTGAAACGGCTCTCCATGTTTGTCATGCGTGCCAAGGCCAAGCTGACCGATGCCAGTGACGATTACGCGGTGTTCGGGCTGACCGGTGATGCGGTTCAAACGCTGGCGGGCAGCGCAGGCCCGGCTTGGGCCAAGGTCGACAGCGCCACGGGCACCCTCATTCACCTGTACCCGGCAGACGGCGTCAGCCGCGCATTATGGGTGGCGCCGCTTGCGCAGACTGCGCCTGAAGGTGAAACCTTGACTGAGGCGGATTGGCTCTGGGGCGAAGTGCGCAGTGGTATTGCCATGATCACCGCGCCCATCGTGGAGGCTTTTGTACCCCAAATGCTCAACTATGAATCGGTCGGCGGCGTGAACTTCAAAAAAGGCTGCTATCCCGGACAAGAAGTGGTGGCACGCAGCCAGTTTCGCGGCACCTTGAAGCGTCGCGCTTACTTGGTGCATTCAGACGCACCCCTGAAGGCGGGTGACGAAGTATTTCAGAGCACCAATGCAGAGCAGCCTTGCGGCACGGTTGCGCAGGCGGCTGCGGTGCCATCAGGGTCAGCGGCCACCGGGTTTGATGCCATTGTGGTGTTGCAGGTAAGCGCTGCGGATGCGGGCGATTTGCATCTGGGCAGTGCCACGGGCCCCGTGCTACAGGCAGCCCCGCCGCCCTACCCTTTGCTGGCCGATATTTAACCCGCAAAAGCGAGACGCAGTGCCTGGGCTGCGTCGGCATGGGCGCGGTGGGCTTCAGGAATGGCGCGCCCCATTGTGATGAACCCATGCACCACACCCCGGTAAATCTCCAGGTCCACCGGGACACCGGAAGCCCGCAGTTTGTCGGCATACAAAACACCTTCGTCCACCAGCGGATCGCATTCGGCCAAACCAAACCACGCGGGCGCCAGGCCTTCATGATCGGGCGCGCTCAAGGGTGAAAAACGCCAGTCGTCCCGATCTGCCGCGGTACGCAGGTAATGGTTGAAAAAGTAGCTGATGAGCTCATCGTCAATCAGAAAGCCATGGCCGAATTTTTTATGCGACGGCGAATCCTGGTGCGCCGCACAGCCGGGGTAAAAAAGCAATTGCAGGGCCAGGGGCAAGCCCTCATGGCGAGCCTGAATGGCGCACGCTGCGGCCAACGTCCCACCGGCGCTGTCGCCTCCTGCCGCCAAGCGACTGGCATCAAGCCCCAGACTGCCCGCCTGCGTGGCCACCCAGGCCAGCACGTCCCACGCGTCCTGTTGTGCCACCGGAAACAAGTGTTCAGGCGCCAGCCGGTAGTTCACCGACAGCACCGCACAGTGGGCCAAATGGCTCAAGCTGCGGCACAACACATCGTGTGTGGCAAGGCTGCCGATGGTGAAGCCGCCGCCATGAAAATAGACCAGTACCGGGAGTTTCTCATTGGACGGCGCATACAGCCGGACCGGCACATCAAAACCATCGCGCGCAGGCACGGTAAAACTCTCCACCCGCGCCAGTTTGGGCGCGGGGATGTCCAGCACACCGGCACCTGCCTCGAAGGACTCACGGGCTTGTTGGGGCGTGAGTGCCTGCAAGGGCACCCGTCCGGCACGCGCAATGCGCTCCAGCACGCTGTGCATGGCAGGCGTCAGTAAGGCGCGCGGGTTACGGTGATGGGTCATGACGTCAATGTTTCTTGTTAAAGTTGGTACTTTGAATCCTACACGCGACGAGAACCGATACGTCAGAGCCGATCATCGTGAGCCGATGAGGCCTAACTTCAAACCCCACAACACGCCAAAATTACCGAATGAGCGTCTATTCGGCCAGCCTCAAGATCGACTGGCACCAAGATTGCTTTGTATTTCTTACAGTGAGATTTTTTTCTCGCCCTTTACACGAGACACCACATGTCAATTCACGCTGCACTGAACCACGTTACCCACTACAAATACGACCGGCTGGTCAACCTGGGCCCCCAGGTGATTCGTCTGCGGCCTGCGCCCCACTGCCGCAGCAAGATCATTTCCTATTCACTGACGATTGAACCGACTGACCATTACATCAACTGGCAACAAGACCCGTTTGCCAACTACCAGGGCCGTCTGGTGTTTGAGAAGAAGACTCGTGAATTCAAGGTCACAGTCGATCTGGTGGTCGAGATGGCGGTCTACAACCCGTTTGACTTCTTCCTGGAGCCCAGCGCCGAGCAATACCCGTTTAAGTACGAAAACCTGCTCAAACAAGAGCTGGCACCGTACCTGGCCGCCGACGCCGTCTCTGAGCGCATGCAGGCTTGCCTGGCGCGCATTGATCTGACGAAACGCCGCACCATCGATTTTCTGGTGGATGTGAATCAGATGGTGCATAAAGACATCAGTTATCTGATCCGCATGGAACCTGGTGTGCAAACGCCGGATGAAACACTCACGCTGGGCTCCGGCTCCTGCCGCGATTCAGCTTGGTTGTTGGTGCAACTTCTGCGCAACTGCGGGCTGGCAGCTCGCTTTGTTTCGGGCTACCTGATCCAGCTTAAACCCGATGTGAAATCGTTGGATGGCCCCAGCGGCACGGAGGTCGACTTCACCGACCTGCACGCCTGGTGCGAGGTTTACCTGCCGGGCGCGGGCTGGGTTGGTCTGGATGCCACCTCCGGTTTGCTGGCGGGCGAAGGCCACATTCCACTGGCCTGCACACCTCAACCGTCGGGCGCCGCACCGATTGAGGGCAGCATGGACAAATGCGAGGTGGAGTTTGAACACCACATGGCCGTGACGCGCATTTACGAGTCGCCACGGGTCACCAAACCTTACACAGAAGAGCAATGGACCGACGTGATGGCCTTGGGCAGCGCCGTTGACAAAGAGCTGCAGGCGGGCGATGTGCGCCTGACGATGGGCGGCGAGCCCACCTTTGTGGCGGTGAGCGACCGCGACGCACCAGAATGGAATATTGATGCACTGGGACCGACCAAGCGCGGTTTTGCCACTGAATTGGTGCAAAAACTTCGTGCTGAATATGGCGATGGCGGTTTCCTGCACTTTGGCCAAGGCAAGTGGTACCCCGGCGAGCAGTTACCGCGCTGGGCGCTGAACATCTACTGGCGTGCTGACGGCCAACCGGTGTGGGCCAATCCCGCCCTGTTCACGGATGAACGGGTACCGACGCATTACACCAGCGCGGACGCCTGCCGCTTTACCAAAACACTGGCCAGCAAACTGGGCGTGACTGACAAATTCATGCAAAGCGCGCACGAAGACGTGTTTTATTACCTGTGGCGCGAACGTCGCTTGCCCGTCAACGTGGACCCGTTCAACTCAAAACTCGACGACGAAATGGAACGCGCGCGTCTGCGTCGTGTCTTCGATCAAAAGCTGGACTCGGTCGTCGGCTACGTGCTGCCCATCAAAGTGGCTGAAAAATCGGGTGCGGGCAAGCCCGAGTGGACAACCGGCTCATGGTTTTTGCGCGATGAACGCCTTTATCTGATGCCGGGTGATTCCCCCATGGGCTTGCGCCTGCCGCTGGACTCGCAACCCTGGGTCAGCAAGGCCGAGTACCCCTACATGCTGGAACAAGACCCGTCAACACCCAGAGACGATTTGCCGGCGCACGGCGCCCTGGCAGCACGTTATGTGCCCGTGGCAACAACGAGCACCACGGCCACGTCGGTCATGGGCACGCCTTATCTGGTGGGTGCCGGACCGGTGTCTGAGGCCGCTCGAAAAATCCAAACCGCGACAACTGCGGGCAACTCGGCAACGTCTGCCAGTGCCCAAAGCGCACAGCAAGCGGAACCCGTCGATTTTTCGCGTACGCCCAAATCTCAGGAATCAGCCAGCTGGGTGACCCGCACGGCACTCTGCGTCGAGGTCCGTGACCCGCGCCGCGCCAGCGGGCCCAAGGCGGAGGCCATTGGTGAGAAATCAGGCGTGCTTTACATCTTCATGCCGCCCTTGGAAAAGCTGGAGGAGTATCTGGACCTGTTGGCAGCGGTCGAAGCCACGGCGCAAGAATTGCGCATACAACTGGTGCTGGAAGGCTACCCACCGCCACGCGATCCACGTCTGAAGCTGTTACAAGTCACGCCTGATCCGGGTGTGATCGAGGTCAATATTCACCCAGTTACTAATTGGGGCGATCTGGTCAAGAACACCGAGTTTCTCTACAACGTCGCCTTTGAGTCGCGTTTGTCAGCCGAGAAGTTCATGAAAGACGGCCGCCACACCGGCACCGGCGGTGGCAACCACTTTGTGATGGGCGGCGCCACGCCATCCGACAGCCCGTTTTTGCGCAAGCCCGAGCTGCTGGCCAGCCTGCTGCTGTACTGGCACAACCACCCCAGCCTGAGCTACCTGTTTTCCGGCATGTTCGTCGGCCCCACCAGCCAGGCTCCGCGTGTTGATGAAGCCCGCAACGACCAGTTGTATGAGCTTGAAATTGACATTGAGCAAATCTACAAAAACCGCGAACTGTACGGCCAGGAC
>CAJAFJ010000648.1 GCA_903938955.1 uncultured beta proteobacterium
CACCTGCGGCATGGTGCTGGAGAAAAACGGCGAGATTTTTTCGACCGGTGTCGGTGCCGCCGTGCAAGGTTCGCCGGCCAATGCCGTCGCCTGGCTCGCCAATACGCTGGGTGCGCTGGGCATTCCGTTCAAGGCGGGGGAGGTCATTCTCTCCGGTTCGCAGTCGTCACTGGTCCCGGTGGTGGGGGGTGATGAACTGGTGTGCACCGTCGGTGGTCTTGGCAGCTGCCGTGTCAAATTTTCTGGAAGGAGTGCCGCATGAGCACACAACTGACCCTGTCCCGTGAGGATATTGTTCGTCTTTGTGAACGTGTCGAAGGCGCTCAGACCCGGGCCTACGCGATTCCCAAGCTCACCGATGAATACCCGGCCATGACGGTGGCCGACGGCTATGCCGTGCAGGCTGAACTGCGTCGCCGTTTTATTGCCCAAGGACACAAGCTGATCGGCTGGAAAGCTGGCCTGACCTCGAAAGCCAAGATGGTTCAGATGGGCGTCAACGTGCCGTCCATCGGTTTCCTGACCGATCGCATGGCACGTCCGGAGAACTCGGCCATCAAGACGTCGGACCTGGTGCATCCCCGCGCTGAATGCGAAGTCGCCTTCGTCACCAAGGCGGACCTGAAAGGCCCCCATTGCACCCGCCAGGATGTGCTGGATGCCACCGATTACGTGCTGCCGGCCGTGGAAATCATTGACTCGCGTTTTTCCGGTTTCAAGTTTGACTTGCAAAGCGTGATTGCCGACAACGGCTCCTCCGCCCGTTATGTCGGGGGTGGCCGGGCCCGCTATCCGGCCGATATTGATCTCAGCACGCTGGGCGTGGTGATGGAGAAAAATGGCGAAATTGTGGCCACCGGTGCTTCCGCTGCGGTCCTGGGACATCCCGCCGAGGCGATTGCCATGCTGGTGAATATCCTGGCCGAGCAGGGCGAAATGCTGCCGGCAGGCAGCTTCGTGATGAGTGGTGCGATTACCGAAGCCATCGCCGTCAAGCCGGGCGACAACATCGTGGCCCGTTTCCAGGACCTCGGAAGCGTGTCTGTGCGCTTTATCGACTAACAGAACCTAAAAGAGTACCGCACCATGCCAATCATTGAAATGCATTTGCTCGAAGGCCGCAGCGTTGAAAAGAAACGCAAGGCTGTGGCGGCCATGACGGCCGCCTTGGTGGAAGCGCTGGAAGTGCCCGCTGAAACCGTGCGGATATTGATCACGGAACACCCCGCCGAAAACTTCAGCGTCGCCGGGGTGACGGTCGGTCAGCGCAACGAAGCGGCCGGTAAATTGAACAATTAATGAACAGAGGATGACATGAAAAAAATCAGATGTGCCTTGATCGGATCGGGCAATATTGGCACCGATTTGATCTACAAAATTCAACGCAGTCCCTGGCTGGAGCCGGTCTGGATGGTCGGTATCGACCCGGAGTCTGAAGGTTTGGCGCGAGCGCGCGAGATGGGTCTGAAGACAACAGCCTTGGGCGTGGATGGTCTGCTGCCGCATGTGCTTGAAGACAACATCCAGATCGCTTTTGATGCCACGTCGGCCTACGTCCATGCCGAAAACTCACGCAAGCTGAACGAGCTGGGCGTCATGATGATTGACCTGACCCCGGCCGCCATCGGCCCGCTGTGTGTGCCGCCGGTGAACCTGCGCGCCTTGGCTGACAAGGTGGAGATGAATGTCAACATGATCTCCTGCGCCGGTCAGGCCACGATTCCAATCGTGTTTGCGATCTCCAGGATTCAAAGTGTGGCTTACGGCGAAATTGTGGCCAGTCTGGCCTCCAAATCGGTGGGCCCCGGCACACGCGCCAATCTGGATGAATTCACCTACACCACCTCCAATGCCATCCAGGTCGTCGGTGGCGCACGCAAAGGCAAGGCCCTGGCCATCATCAACCCGGCCGAGCCGCCCATGATGATGCGCAACACCATCACGTGTTTGACCGATGAGGTGCCGGATCAGGCGCGTATCACCGAGTCCATTCTGAAGATGATCGTCGAGGTGCAGAAATATGTACCGGGCTACCGGCTGGTGAATGGTCCTATCTTTGATGACAAGAAGGTCTCCGTGTTCATGGAAGTGGCCGGCTTGGGCGACTACCTGCCGCGTTACGCCGGCAACCTGGACATCATGACCGCGGCAGCGACGCGCACCGCCGAAATGTTTGCCGAAGAAATCATCGCTGGAAAAATCCAGCTCAAACCCATGGAGCTTGCATGATGAGTGAAATTCAAAGTTTGCAGGGCCGCAAGGTCATCATTCACGATATGTCTTTGCGCGATGGCATGCACGCCAAGCGCGAGCAGATGACGCTTGACCAGATGGTCAGCGTGGCCACGGCCCTGGATGACGCGGGTGTCCCGTTGATTCAGGTGACCCACGGCGGTGGTTTGGGTGGCAACTCCTTGCAGCACGGTTTTGCCTTGCACAGCAACGAAGAATATCTGCAGGCGGTCGCGCCCAAAATGAAGCAGGCCAAGATATCGGTGCTGCTGATTCCTGGCCTAGGCACCATGAAAGAACTCCAGTCGGCCTATGACTGCGGCGCTCGCAGCGTGCATGTGGCTACCCACTGCACCGAAGCCGATACGTCACCCCAGCACATGGCGTTCGCACGCAAGTTGGGAATGGACACCTCCGGCTTCCTGATGATGGCCCACCTGAACAATCCTGACGATTTGGCGCAACAGGGCAAGTTGATGGAATCCTACGGCGCACAAACCGTCTACATCACGGATTCAGCCGGTTACATGCTGCCCGAACACGTGACAGCACGGGTTGCGGCACTGCGTGCGGTACTCAAGCCGGAAACCGAGATCGGTTTCCACGGCCACCACAACCTGGGCATGGGCATTGCCAATTCCATCGCTGCGGTTGAGGCCGGTGCCAGCCGTATCGACGCCTCGGTGGCGGGTTTGGGCGCCGGTGCTGGCAATACCCCGCTGGAAGTTTTTGTGGCGGTGTGCGAGCGCATGGGCATCCATACCGGCTGTGATTTGTTCAAGCTGATGGACCTGGCCGAAGACATCATCGTGCCGATGATGGAGCACATGGTGCGGGTCGACCGGGCATCGTTGACGCTGGGTTATGCCGGCGTTTACTCGACCTTTTTGCTGCACGCCAAGCGCGCGTCAGACCGCTTTGGTGTGCCGGCCCGTGACATTCTGATTGAACTCGGCCGCAAGAAAATGATTGGTGGGCAGGAAGACATGATCGTGGACACCGCCATGACCATGGCCAAGGAGCGTGGTCTGCTGAAAGACGTCACCGTCTGATTCGGGGAGTCATTCAATTGGATCGTCGTTTCGCAGCCAAACACATGGGCCTGGCCGGCGTTTTGGCCGCTGGCACGGGACCGGCGGTGCAGGCCCAGACGGCGGTTCGCTGGCGTCTGGCGTCAAGCTTTCCCAAGTCACTGGACGTTATTTTCGACACGACCGAGCTGTTTGCCCGCAAGGTGAATGAAATGTCGGGTGGAAAGTTCACGATTTCTGTGCATGCGGCGCGTGAGCAGATTCTGCAGGACTACCAAACGCAATTGCTGCAGCTCGATCAGGCAGAAGCGCTGAGTTTCCCGAGCATGCGTGATTTCGATGACAAGCTGAATCCAAAGAATCAAACCCTTCCTAACCATTTAGAGTTGAATCAATGAAAGTCCTGGTCGCAGTGAAACGCGTGGTGGACTACAACGTCAAGGTCCGCGTCAAGTCGGACAACACGGGTGTAGATATCGCCAACGTCAAAATGAGCATGAACCCGTTTGACGAGATCGCCGTCGAAGAAGCCGTGCGCCTGAAAGAAAAAGTCGTGGTCAGCGAGATCATCGCCGTCTCCTGCGGCGTGACGCAATGCCAGGAAACCCTGCGCACCGCCATGGCCATTGGTGCCGACCGAGCCATCCTGGTCGAAACAGCAGAAGAACTGCAGCCCCTGGCCGTCGCCAAACTGCTCAAAGCCCTGATCGACAAAGAACAACCCGGCCTGGTGCTGCTCGGCAAACAAGCCATTGACGACGACTGCAACCAGACCGGCCAGATGCTGGCCGCCTTGGCCGACCTGCCACAAGCCACTTTCGCCAGCAAAATTGAAGTGATTGACGGCAAAGTCTCGGTGACACGCGAGATCGATGGTGGTCTGGAAACCATTGCCGTCAGCCTGCCCGCCGTCATCACGGTTGACTTGCGCCTGAACGAGCCGCGCTACGTCACCCTGCCCAA
>CAJAFJ010000649.1 GCA_903938955.1 uncultured beta proteobacterium
CACCGTGGTGCACATCAACGCGGCAGTGGCCGGTTTGGTCGGCGCCTACATGGTGGGCAAACGGATCGGTTACGGCAAAGAAGCCATGGCCCCTCACAGCCTGACGATGACGATGGTCGGTGCTTCCCTGTTGTGGGTGGGTTGGTTCGGTTTCAACGCCGGCTCGGCCCTCGAAGCCAACGGTTTCGCAGCGCTCGCCTTTATCAACACCTTTGGTGCGACTGCAGCAGCTGTGTTGGCCTGGTGCCTCGGTGAAGCGCTGATGCGCGGCAAAGCCTCCATGTTGGGTGCAGCATCTGGTGCTGTGGCTGGTTTGGTGGCGATCACGCCAGCCGCCGGTAACGTTGGTATCGGTGGTGCGTTGGTGATTGGTGCTGTCGGCGGCTTTGCCTGCCTGTGGGGTGTCAACGGCCTGAAGAAACTGCTGGGCGCAGACGACTCACTCGATGTGTTTGGCGTGCACGGCATCGGCGGTATCGTCGGCGCCTTGCTGACCGGTGTGTTCAACTCGCCCGCTTTGGGTGGCCCTGGCTACGTCGCTGACTGGGTGACAGTCACCATGGTGACCAGTGCTGATTACTCCATCGGCGCGCAAGTCTGGATTCAAGCCAAAGCGGTGCTGACCACGGTGATCTGGTCCGGTGTGGTGTCCTTCATTGCCTTCAAACTGGTGGACTTGACCATCGGCCTGCGGGTCAGCGAAGAAGACGAGCGCGAAGGCCTGGACATCACGTCCCACGGCGAGACAGCTTACAACCGCTAAGCACGCAACCCCCCTCAGGCCCGCCTTGGCCTGAGACCTCAGCCCACCCAAGCCCCTGGCTTCGGTGGGCTTTTTTTTGCATTGATGAAAACCCCTTCTTGACCGTGGCCACCGGTGCGAAGATACTGCCAGCCATGCAAGAATTCGCACCATGACCGACACCCCCAACCCTGACGACGTGGCCACCGTGCCCGCCCCGCTGGAGCCCACCCCGGCCCCGGTCACCACGGCCTACCTGACCGAGCCGCTGCCCAACCTGGCGGCCTGGACACGCTACTTTCAGGAAACCGATATTCCGGTGCTTGCCGCCACCTCCGAGGCACTCGAAGCCCTGCGCGCCATCGAAGACGATGTCGACGCCGCCATGCTCAGTGCGGTCATCGAGAGCGACCCGCTCATGACCCTCAAAGTGCTGATCTATGTCTCGGCCAACCGCCGGTCCGGCGACACCACCGAGACAGAATCCATCACCAGCTCGCTGGTGATGATGGGCATTGCGCCCTTTTTCAGAAATTTTGGCCGGCAACCCACGGTCGAAGACCAATTGGCCAACCAGCCCCAGGCGCTGGAAGGGCTGCGCGAACAACTCACGCGCGCAGCACGCGCCGGGCAATTGGCCATGGGCTTTGCGGTCCACCGCGGCGACCTGGACGTGGGCGTCATCTACCTGGCGGCCGTGTTGTACGACTTTGCCGACATGCTGATGTGGTGCCACGCACCCACCATGCAACTCGAAATCCGGGCCATGCAGCACACCAACCCCACGCTGCGCACCGCCAGCCTGCAGCGCTTTGTCTACAACATCGAACTCAACGATTTGCGCCAGGAGCTGATGAAACTGGGCCACCTGCCCGAGTTGCTGGTGCGCATCAGCGACGGCAAGCACCCCACCCAAGCCAATGTGCGCAATGTGGTGCTGGCCGTGCGGCTGGCTCGCCACACCATGCACGGCTGGGACAATGCGGCCATTCCCGATGACATCAACGACATCGCCCTGCTGCTCAATGCCTCGCCCCGCGTGGCGCTGGCATTTGTCCACAAAATTGACCGACCCCTCTGACTCCGAATGAACTGGCAAACCGTTACCCCCCAGCCCTGTGAACTGGGCGAATCCCCGTTTTGGCACCCGACTGAGCAGAGGCTCTACTGGGTCGATATTTCAGGCAAAAAAATCCAGCGCGCCAACATCGACCTGGGCAACGTCGAGACCTGGGACCTGCCCAGTGAGCCCGGTTGCATGGCGCCTGCGGCCAACGGCGGCCTGGTCATCGCCCTGCGTGATGGCGTGTTTCGGGCACGCGAATGGCGCGGCCCGCTGCAGCGCATCGCCACGCTGGACTACGACCCGGCGCACATGCGTGCCAACGACGGCAAATGCGACGCCCTCGGGCGCTTCTGGGTCGGCACCATCGACGAAACCCGCCAGAGGCGCAACGCCGCGCTGTTTTCACTGGACGGCCGCACCGACCCGCCCGTGGTCAAGTGCCAACTGAATCAAACCGCCCTGCCCGCCACCACCGCCAACGGCCTGGCCTGGAGCCCGGACGGCCGCACCCTGTACTGGGCCGACACGCCCAGCCACCGGGTCTACGCCTGGGACTTTGATGCGCCAAGCAACACCATGACGACGCAGCGCACGTTTGCCCAGTTCCAACCCAAACCCGAAGGCTGGCAGTTTGATGCGGCGCCCGACAACGGCGGCTACGGCGGTCGTCCGGACGGTGCGGCGGTCGACGTGCAGGGCAACTACTATGTGGCGATGTTCGAAGGCCGCCAGGTCTGCCAATTTGCCCCCGACGGCACGCTGCTGGCCGAATTCGCCACGCCGGTGCAATGCCCCACCATGCCCTGTTTTGGCGGTGCAGACCTGAAAACGCTGTATATCACCAGCGCCCGCCACCACCGCAGTGCGGCCGAACTGGCGGCCTTTCCGCTTTCAGGCTGCGTGTTTTCTATGCGGGTGGACGTGCCGGGTCTGCCGGTCAATCTGTTCGCCGATTCAATTATTTAACTCAGCCGTTTCAAAAAAATCAAACCAGGGGCCCTCGCGGCCCCTTACCATTTGGCGCATGGACACTTTCGACACCTCCCTTCGCCACATCACCGACCGCATTCAGGCCGCATCAGCCGCCCGCACCCCGCTGCGCCTGCGCGGTGGTGGCAGCAAAGACTTTTATGGCGAATCACTGCAAGGCGAGTTACTCGACCTCTCCCCCTTGCGCGGCATCACCAGTTATGAACCGACCGAACTGGTGGTGACGGTGCGCGCTGGCACGCCGCTGGTGGAACTGGAAGCCGCGCTGGCCGACAAAGGCCAGTGCCTGGCGTTTGAGCCACCGCACTTTGGCGCCGCTGAAGGCCAGCCCGACACCGCCACCGTGGGCGGCATGGTGGCCGCCGGCCTGAGCGGCCCGGCCCGCGCCAGCGTCGGCTCGGTACGCGACTACGTGCTGGGCCTCCAACTCATCAACGGCAAAGGCGAACACCTGACCTTTGGCGGCCAGGTGATGAAGAACGTGGCCGGTTACGACGTGTCGCGCCTGATGACAGGTGCCCTGGGCACGCTCGGGGTAATGACCGAGGTCTCGCTCAAAGTATTACCTGTGGCCCCGGCTGAAGCCACGCTGATGTGTGGCGGTATCGCCCAGCAGCCCGCGCTGGATTTGCTCAACCGCTGGGGCGGCCAGCCGCTGCCGCTGAACGCCAGTTGCTGGGTCTATGACGAGACCGCCAGTCCCACGCGCGACTATTTGTTTGTGCGCCTGCGTGGCGCGGTAGCGGCGGTCGACGCCGCCCTGCCGCGCATGGTGGCCGACGTGCAGGCGCTGGGCGGCGACGCGGTGCGCATGGACAACGCACAAGCCGGGCCTGACTGGACCGCCTGCCGTGACCAGACCCTGCCCTTCTTCAACGCCCCGGCGCCCGACCTGTGCCTGTGGCGCCTGTCAGTGCCGCAAACCACTGCCGCGTTGACGCTGCCGTTTGCCCAATTCATCGAATGGCACGGCGCCCAGCGCTGGCTGTGGGCGCCCGGGTCGGCGCAAACCCAGCTGCGCCAGGCAGCGGCTGCCGTCGGCGGCAGCGCGACGCTTTTCCGAGCCAGCCCAGCCGCGCTGGCCGGGGCGACAGGCCGGTTTAGCCCGTTAACCCCCGCACTGGCGCAAATTCACCAGCGGCTGAAAAACGAATTCGACCCGGCGGGCATCTTCAACCCGGGCCGGATGTACCCCGCCTGGTAAGACCGCCACACGGACTATTTATGCAAACCAACCTTGCCCCCGAATACAAAAACACCGCCGACGGCGCTGCGGCTGAAGCCATTCTGCGCAAATGCGTGCACTGCGGTTTTTGCACCGCCACCTGCCCCACCTACCA
>CAJAFJ010000650.1 GCA_903938955.1 uncultured beta proteobacterium
CATCGGTCCCAAAAATGGGCATATAGCCTTTGATGCCATGCAGCAGGCGGTTGGCTGTTTTGACATCGTCGGCGGCCAGCGCTTGCATAATTTCTGGCAACTGGGTCGCCAGGCTGGCATCCACGGTGACAAGTATCTTTTTCAAGCCGGCATCAGAACCCATCATGCCGACGCCACGCGCCACATCCAGACCCGGCGGGATCGCGGCCGCCGTGGCAGCGGTCATCTCTGCGGCGCGGCGCGTCAAAATCTCAAAAGCGGGCAGGGTTTTGCCTTCGAGCACTTCCAGAAATGCGCCACCGCCGGTGGAGATGTAGCTCACCTGCTTTTCAATGCCGTACTTGGCAATGGCAGCCAGCGTATCGCCACCGCCGGCGATGGAGAACGCACTGGATTCGGCAATCGCGTGGGCAATGGCCTTGGTGCCGTTCTCAAACGCGGCAAACTCGAACACGCCGACCGGGCCATTCCAGACAATGGTGCCGGCCGACTTGAGTTGTTCGGCAAGAACGGCGGCGGTCTGTGGGCCGATATCGAGAATCAAGTCGTCATCGGCCACCTCATGGGCCGCCTTGACGGTGGCTACGGCATCGGGCGAAAAGGTTTTGGCGGTGACCACATCGGTTGGGATCGGCACGGCGGCGCCACGGGCTTTCATGGCGTCGATCACGGCTTTGGCATCTGCCAGCAAATCGGGCTCGGCCAGGCTCTTGCCAATCTTGTGGCCCGCGGCCAGCATGAAGGTGTTGGCAATGCCGCCGCCCACAATGAGTTGATCGACTTTGTCCGCCAGGCTTTTGAGAATGGTCAGTTTGGTGGAGACTTTGGAGCCCGCCACAATCGCCACCAAGGGGCGCTTGGGGTTGGCCAGCGCCACGGTGATGGCATCCATCTCGGCGGCCAGCACGGGGCCGGCGCACGCCACTTTGGCAAATTGCGCAATGCCGTAGGTCGAGGCCTCGGCCCGGTGCGCGGTGCCAAAGGCGTCATGCACAAAGATGTCGCACAAGGCGGCCATTTTTTGGGCCAGCGCTTCGTTGTTTTTCTTTTCACCCGGGTTGACGCGGCAGTTTTCCAGCAGCACAAGCTGACCGGGCTGCACGCTGACACCGTCCACCCAGTGGGCGACCAGCGGGACGTCGCGCCCCATCAGCTCGGCCATGCGCTTGGCCACCGGGGCCAATGAATCGGCCGGTTTGAACGCGCCTTCGGTCGGGCGCCCCAGATGCGAGGTGACCATGACCGCCGCACCGGCGTCCAGCGCCATCTGGATGCAGGGGATGGAGGCGCGCACGCGGGTGTCTTCGGTGATGGCACCGGTGTCGTCTTGCGGCACGTTGAGGTCAGCGCGAATAAAGACACGTTTGCCTGACACCAGGCCTTGAGCACACAGGTCGGAAAAGCGGATAACGTTCATGGATAACCCCGAAATAAAAAATTAATTATCTTCATTGTAGAAGCGCGTCACGGTCAGAAATCGCCCGCCAAACTACCAGCCCAGACCCAGATGCAAGGGCAAATACACCGCCATGCCAACCACAATTGTCCCCAGTACCGCCTGGCCCCCGCCCTTGCGCCAAAAAAACCAGGCCACACCGGCCGCCACTGCAAACAAGCGGGCGTCTTGCCAGCTGCTGATGAAATGGCCCTGCGTCATGACCATTTCCGGCACGATCACCGCCGCCAGCGCGGCAATCGGCGCATATTGCAAGCCGCGCTGGGCCCAATGCGGCAAATCCCAGGGCTTGCTCGATATAAAAAAGAAACACCGGGTGATGACCGTCACCAGCGCCAGACCCAGAATGACGGCCATCGTCCAGAGATCGGTGCTGTGGCTCATGCGTTGCCCCGCCGATTCAGGGCGGATTCTTCCAGCAGCAAACACAGCGCCACTGCCGCCGCGATGGCGACCAGAATATTGAGCTTGAACGGCAAGGCAAATGCGGCGACCGCCGCCGCACCCGCCACCCCGGCCGACACCATGCGCAGCTGACTCGATGCCAGTGAACACAAAATACCCAGCAAGGCCAGAATGCCGGCAAAACCCAAACCCCAGCTGGCCGGCACGAATTTGGCCAACACCACCCCGATCACACTGCAGCCGACCCAGGCCATCCAGTTGACGCCGCAATTGCCGGCCAGATAAGCCTGTTGGGCCTGCAACTGAGTGGCATCGCCGCCGTGATGGGGA
Source organism: uncultured beta proteobacterium (assembly GCA_903938955.1). Next base: position 2,192 of record CAJAFJ010000650.1, read on the forward strand.
TAGCGGTTGGTGAACAAGACATAACTCAGGTCGGTCGTGAGGTAGCCGGTGACCAAACGCTGCCACAAGGGCAAATGCATCATGTAGGGCCGCAGGTGGGCGCTGAACACCACAAAACGCAGGTTGACACAAAAGCCGGTGGCCAGAATCACCCACATCGGGGCGCCGACCGCCAGCAAAGGAATGGCGGCCAACTGCGAGCTGCCGGCAAACACGGTGGTCGCCATCAGCAGCGCTTCAAAGGTGCTCATGCCGGAGTTCATCATGGCCACGCCCGTCATCAAGCCCCAGGCGGCCAGCCCCGGTGCAGCGGCCATGGCGTCCGTCGCGCCCTGACGGAATGCCGGATGGCGGTAGTGACTGCGTTGAAAAAACATGCGTAGGCGGCGTTTATTGTTTAAACACCATGCCGGGACGCAGCTCGAAGCCGCGCAGAAAATCAGCCACGCTCAGGCGCTTGCCGCCGGGACGCTGCAATTCAGTGATGTTGAGGGTCGAATTCAGGGCCGCAACCTCAATCCCGGCGGGGCTGACGGCCAGGATGGTCCCTGCCTCAACACCGGCAGGCGGCTGGCCCGGAGCGACGTTGGCGGTCCAGATCTTGAGTATTTCGCCGTTCAGCGTAGCGGTGGCGCCGGGAAAGGGATTGAACGCCCGAACCCGCCGCGCCATCAGCGTCACGTCTTGTGACCAGTCGATGGCGGCTTCGTGTTTTTCAATTTTGTGCGCGTACGTCACCCCTTCAAGAGGCTGTTTGACCGGTTGCAAACCACCTTGCGCGGCCTGTTGCAGGGCCTGCACCATCAGGCGCCCGCCCATCGCGGCGACTTTGTCATGCAGGGTGGCGGTGGTGTCCAGCGCGTCAATCGGCAGCTGGTCGACCAGCAGCATGTCGCCGGTGTCGAGCCCGGCGTCCATTTGCATGATGGTGACACCGGTGTCCGCATCGCCGGCTTCAATGGCGCGGTGAATTGGTGCCGCACCGCGCCAGCGGGGCAACAGCGAGGCGTGAATATTGAAACAACCCAGGCGTGGCACATCCAGCACCCACTGCGGCAGGATCAGGCCGTAGGCGGCCACCACCATGGCATCGGCCTGCGCGGCCTCAAGGGCGGCCTGCGCAGCCGCTGCATCGTCAGGAAATTTACCGTCCAGTCGCAAGCTGCGCGGTTGGGCCACCGGGATGCCGTGGTCCAGCGCAAACTGTTTCACCGCCGAGGCCTGTAACTTCATGCCGCGCCCGGCGGGCCGGTCCGGCTGGCTCAGCACCAGTACGATCTCATGACCGGCGGCGTGCAACTGTGCCAGGGCGACGCGGGCAAACTCCGGTGTGCCGGCAAAAATGAGCTTCAACGCTCGTCCTCGCGCTGGGCTTTGAGCATTTTGGTCTTGATGCGGTTGCGCTTCAGGGGCGACAGGTATTCAACGAATACTTTACCCAGCAGGTGGTCCATCTCGTGCTGAATGCACACCGACAGCAGGCCCTCCGCCTCCATCACGAAGGATTGGCCTTCACGGTCCAGGGCGCTCACGGTCACGGTATCAAAACGCGTCACCCCGTCGTAGATACCGGGGACGGACAGGCAACCTTCTTCATTGAGGTGGGTCTCGCGGCTGGTGGCGAGCAGTTCGGGGTTGATCAGGATGAGCGGTTCGTCCCGCTCTTCCGACACGTCAATCACGACCAAGCGCTCATGCACATCGATTTGTGTGGCGGCCAGACCGATGCCCTTCGCGTCGTACATGGTTTCCAGCATGTCCGCAATCAAGGCCTGGATGCGAGCGTCAACGGTCAGTACCGGCTTGGCCACCTTGTGCAGCTTGGGATCGGGGAAACAAAGAATTGGAAGTAAAGCCATTTTTAATCGATTGGGGAAGCGCTTGCCCGCTGTGTACGGTGGCGGGCGGCGCCGTCTGGTTTTAGAATTTCGTTATTTTCGCTACTTTTAAACCATTCACCGCAAACTCGGCGCGAAAACGTTGCCCTATCAAGGGCTTGAGCGCAAA
>CAJAFJ010000651.1 GCA_903938955.1 uncultured beta proteobacterium
GCTTCGGGCTGGGCTTTGCGTAATGGGCCCAGGTTGTCGTTGATGTTCTGGATCAGGCCCGTGTGGTCAAACGTACTCATTGAATTTCCTTTGGATTGATGTGATTCATTTTCAAGCAGCGTATTGCCTGATGCTGGAATTTTAAAGATTAGCGTTGGCTTATGTATTGATGTGGGTTAACGGGTAGTCGTCATCGTCAACAGTTGCAAAAAAATCCGTCACACCTGTGTCACACGGCTCGCGCAAGATGGCTGGGGTTTTCCCTTGTATCCATCACACCCCGCCCGCGTGGCTTGGTCTTGCAGAAAGAATAATCGTCCATGTCGATCACAGATGCGTCTAAAACTACAGGAATAGCCGGTTCTTTTTCACGCCGGATCGTGGGTGTGCTGTCGTTGGTTCTGGCCGTGGCCTTGCTCGGATCGGCCATCGGATTCTGGTCCTTGTTCAGCGTTTCCGCCGAGACCGGCCGGATGGTCGATGAAGTTATGGCGACCGAGCGCCTCGCGAGCGATTTGAGCCGCCATATCTCCGTCAACGTTGCCCGCAACAAGGCGCTGGCGCTGAGTTCGGAGCCCCAGGTTGGCGATGCGCTGACCCCCGAGATCAACCAGACCACAGCACAGATTGACACGCTGCTGAAAAAACTCGGTGGCATGCTGACCACGCCTACGGACAAGGCGATTTTGAATCACATGCAGGAGGCCAATGTCCAGTACCAGAAAGCCTGCCAAGCCTTGACGCTGGCGCGTGACGGTGGTTTGACGTCCAACATTGAGCAGGTGGCCACCACCCGTTTTAACCCCGCCGCGCTGGCCTTGCAGGAAGCGGTCACCCAGTTGGGGGCCGCCCAGCGCGCCAAGATTGATGCCTCGGTGCTGGGCATCAGCCACCTGAGTCTGTCGGCGCGCTGGGGACTGGTGTTGTTCAGCTGTTGCGCGCTGCTGATGGGGGGCTTGTTGTCGGTCTGGTTGGTGCGCAGCATCACCCGGCCGATCCGGCAGGCGGTGGAAACAGCCAACCGGGTGGCGGCGCTGGATCTGACGGCGCCGATTGACGGCCATGACCGTGACGAGGCCGGGCGCCTGCTGGTCGCGCTGGGCCGCATGCAGACGTCTTTGCATGCCTTGGTGTCCGAAGTGCAGGGCGCCAGCCACAGTGTGGCGGAAGGCGCCACGCAGATTGCGGCCGGCAACTTTGATTTTTCCAGTCGGACCGAAATGGCCGCTTCATTTTTGCAGCAAACGGCCGCCTCGGTCGAGGAGGTGGCGGCCACCATGCATGCCTCGCTGGAAGCGGCGTTTCGCGGTGAGACCCTGGCGCAATCCGCCGCGGAGCAGGCGGCTGAAGGCAGTGCTGTCATGTCCGAGGTGATGCTGACCATGAACGATATCAACAACTCATCGCGTCAAATCATGGACATCACGGGCGTCATTGACAGCATCGCCTTTCAGACCAATATTCTGGCCCTGAATGCCGCCGTGGAAGCCGCTCGCGCTGGCGAGCAAGGGCGTGGTTTTGCGGTGGTAGCCGCCGAGGTGCGCACACTGGCCAACCGTTCTGCGTTGGCCGCGCGCGAGATCAAATCGCTGATGGGCGCATCCGCTGACAAGGTCAAACAAGGGACCGCCCGGGTCAGTCAGGCGCGCGACACCATGAGCAAAATAGTCGAGTCGGTGGCGTGCGTGACGCAGGCTATCAGCGAGATCACCGCGGGTAGCCGGGCGCAAAGCAGCAGCATGGCCAGCATCCATGTGGCGGTGAATGAGTTGGACCAGATGACCCAGCAAAACGCCGCCGTGGTGGAAGAGTCAGCAGCTGCCGCGCAGAGCCTGCAAGACCAGGCCGGCGATTTGCGCGACGTGGCAAATCGCTTTCAGCTGCCGAACATGGCGCTTGCCTTGCGCTGATCCAACGCCGGTTGCGGCCTTATTCCGTTTTCAGATCCATAGGAGATTAGGCGCGAAGCCGTAGACAGTGCTTTAGCACGGCAACGGCGAAGCAACAACATATCGTATTGATCTGGAAATGGAATTATTTCTTTGTCATGTCACTGCCTTGAATCTGCCTTGGTGCTGTCACGCAAGCGCGTCACCA
>CAJAFJ010000652.1 GCA_903938955.1 uncultured beta proteobacterium
GAACTCAAACAAGAACACCTGCCCGTTGAACAGCACCGTCATGTCGATGCGGCCCACGTTGGTCGGGTCTTCGAGCTTGAGGGTCAGGCCCAGCGCGGCAAAGTAGCTGTAGAAGATGCTGACGTAATAGCCCTCAAAGTTGCTCATCTCGATCTTGCGGTACCAGTCGTTGGCGATGCTGGCGTAGAAGGCGTGAAACAAATTTTTGAGGCCCGCAAAGTCTTGCGCCGTCAGCAGGTCGTACAAACGGCTGATGTGCGGCCCCGGCACGGCCAGGCCGCCGGTCAGGCTTTGCAGCAGGCTCTCGTTGAGCGCGGCTTGCACTTCGAGATTGGGGTATTTCAGCGTTAACTCCAAGCGCCCGACGATACGGCGTTGGCTGGCAATGGTCAGGTAGCCGGCCTGAAACATCAGCGCTTCGACCGGGATGTTGTCCACATCAAAGGTCGACAGCAAGGTGTCGGTGGCCACGATACGGCTTAAATCAGGCGTGAACTGCTGACGTTGCTGTAACAGTTTGATCAAAAAAGTGGGCGTCCCGGTCTCGAACCAGTGGGGCATGAACTCGCGGGTATCAAACAGCAGCAACAAGCCAAACGGGTTGTAGACCGGCTCGCCCAGCCAGTTGTAGCCGTTGTACCACTGGCGCATCAGGTCCCGGTCCAGACCGGGCAGTTCGGCCGCAAACACGGTGTCCACGTCCGTGTCGGTGTAGCCACAGATGTCGCTGTAACGGGCATCGAGCGTGATGTCTTTCAGGTTGTTCAGGCCCGAGAACAGGCTGACTTTGCTGAACTTGCTCACGCCGGTCAGGAACACAAACTTCAAATGCTCATCGGAGCCCTTGAGTACCGAGTAAAAATTTTTCAAGCCCTCGCGCATCTCGATGGCCGCCGGACTGTTGTCAATGTTGTCCAGAATCGGTTTGTCGTATTCGTCGATCAGCACCACGGCGCGCTGGCCACTCTGCAGGTGCGCTTGACGAATCACGTCGGCAAAGCTGCCTGACAGGTCCGTCTCGGGCAGACCCACGGGCAACTGCAAGCCCAGTATCTGCCGGTTGACGCGCAAGGTTTCGCGAATGCTTTGATCGAGTTCGGCTCGGTTGCGCAGCACCCCACCGCCAAAGCTGATGCGAATCACCGGGTATTTCTTGCTCCAGTCCCAGCGGTGTTCAGCGGCCAGCCCGGTGAACAAGGGCTGATTGCCTTCAAACAACTCGCGCAAGGTGTCAAGAAACAGGCTTTTGCCAAAACGCCGGGGGCGGCTCAAGAAGTAGTACTTGCCTTCGTCGGCCAAGCGCACGGCAAAGGCGCTTTTGTCAACGTAGTAATAACCCTCCTCGCGAATTTGGGAAAAAGTCTGGATACCAATCGGCAGCTTGCGCCGGGGCAGTGCTGGAATCAGGGGGGTGTTCATCCAAAACATTTTAGAGTGTTGGCGCCTGCCTAACACCCCGACAACGGGCTAGACCAGCCGCACGCCGGTCTTGGCGTCAAACCAGTTGTTGTGCTTGTTGCTCACCGTCAGGCCGGTGTGCTCGCCCACCTTGATGGCCGAGTTGGGCGCCACGCGCACCGTGAGCAGGCCAACCGCCGTTTTGACCACCACGTAAGTGTCGGCGCCGGTCGGCTCCACCAGCACCACCTCGCCGCGCCACGGCGCATCGGGGCTCAGGTGAATATGCTCGGGGCGCTGGCCCAGCGTGACGGCACCGGCGGGCGCCGGGCAGTCCAGGTCCAGTGTCCCGCCGTCAAAGCGAAATACGCCGCCAGCCCCCGTCCCGTCGGTGCTGCCCGCTATGAAATTCATATTAGGCGAGCCAATGAACCCGGCCACATAGGTGTTGGCCGGGCGACGGTAAATATCGTCTGGCGTGCCGATTTGCTGCAGGATGCCGTCCTTCATCACTGCAATGCGGCTGCCTAGCGTCATGGCCTCGATCTGGTCGTGCGTCACGTAAACGCTGGTAATGCCGCTCACATGGTGCAGGCGCTTGATCTCGGCGCGCATCTCGACGCGCAGTTTGGCATCCAGGTTGCTCAGCGGTTCGTCAAACAAAAACAGCTGCGGGTCGCGCGCCAGGGCCCGGCCCATCGCCACGCGCTGGCGTTGACCGCCCGAGAGTTGCGCCGGGCGGCGGTCCAGCAAATGCTCGATTTGCAGCATGGCAGCGACTTCGTGGATGCGCTTGGTACGCACGTCCTTGGGCACCTTGCGCATCTCCAGCGCAAAGCCGATGTTGTCGGCCACGCTCATGGTCGGGTACAGCGCGTAGCTCTGGAACACCATGGCAATGTCGCGCTGGGCCGGGGCCACGCCAATC
>CAJAFJ010000653.1 GCA_903938955.1 uncultured beta proteobacterium
CTTTGCCCAAGAAGGAAGGCAAGTCCAAGCCGGAAGAGGCGACTGCGGGTTAAGCCTTAACGCTGCTCCCACCCCATAAGGGCTCAGTTCTTGATGAACTGGGCCCTTATTGCTTCGATACGCGCACGGTTTACGCCCAGATCGCTTTGACCCAGACGGCTGGCCGATCGCAGTTGAACGACGCCGGCCTTGGCGTCCAGCCAAAACTCCACATCGTCGGTAAAACGCAGCAAGGCGGTGCTGCATTGCGCATACAGGTAGTCCGCTTGCTTTGTGACCAAAATGCAGCGTGGGGTAGCTTGCACCATCGCGGCCAGCCCTTGCATGGCTGCCTCGCCGTTTCCGGTGTAAGCAAGGGGCGAAATGGCGGCATAGGCGCGCTGCGGATGGTCGGGGTACAGGGCCGCCTGGCTGGACACACTGTTGGGTGTGTTCGAAGGTGGCCTTAAGCGGCCGTCGCGAACGCCCAGGTCGGCGGGAGTCTGCCCGGTAAGAAAGCCGAGCTGGCCAGCCAGTATCAGCGCGGCGCCCAAAACCAGAAGAAGAGCCAACAGGATGCCAAGATACTTCATGTGCGCTTCACCATAAAAAGACGGGGCGTAGCAGAATCGCCGCCCCCATGGCACAGAATAGCGGGTTCGGTCTTTTGCCGTTCTCACACTCCATGAAGTCATTGCGCCTCCACCTCTTTTTCGCTCTGTTGGGCCTGTTGCTCGCAGCCTGCAGTACGCCCCCTGTCACCGAACGCACACCACCGCTACAGCCGCCCCCGACTGCCAAAGCGCCGCCGCGCATCGGACTGGCGCTGGGCGGAGGCGCCGCGCGCGGCTTTGCCCATGTCGGGGTGATCCAGGTGCTGGAAGAAGCCGGCATACGTCCGAATCTGGTGACCGGCACCTCGGCCGGCAGTTTGGTAGCTGCCATTTACGCCAGTGGCAAGAGCGGCGCGCAGTTGCAGCAGGTGTCCGAGACCATGGAGGAGGCGGCCTTTGCCGACTGGAGTCTGCAAATTTTCAGCCGGGGTGCCTTGCGCGGGGAGGCCCTGGCACGCTACGTCAATGGCCAGGTCAACTCCCGCCTGATTGAAAACATGCCGCTGCCCTTGGGCATTGTGGCCACAGACCTGAACACCGGTCTTGATAGCCTGTTCCAGCGTGGGGACACAGGTACGGCGGTGCGTGCTTCCAGCGCGGTGCCGGCGGTGTTCCAGCCGGTGCGGATTTCCGGCCGGGACTACGTGGATGGCGGTCTGGTGTCGCCGGTGCCGGTGCGGGCCGCCCGCAAAATGGGCGCCGAACTGGTCATTGCAGTGGACATCTCCAGCCCACCCGAAGGCAACCTGACCGGCGGCACACTGGACATCCTGTTGCAGACCTTTTCCATCATGGGCAAGAGCATCAATACCTTTGAGCTCAAGGACGCCGATGTGGTGGTGCGCCCGGCCTTGATCGGTATTTCCAGCGCCGACTTCGGTGCGCGCAAGCGCTCCATCGAGGCAGGGCGCCAGGCCATGCTGCAGGCCTTGCCGCAATTGCGTGCGGCGATTGCCGCCAAGTCACGCTGATTTGCAGGGCCAAAAAAAAGGCCCCGTCTTGCGACGAGGCCCTGTAGGGATCCCTGAACCTGATGGTTTCGAAAGGACCCGAGGAGACAACTGGTAGAAACTAAGGGTTCCTGATGAATTAATTATGTCAGGGTTTTCCCTTGGCCTCTAGACTCAACCACCAAAAACCTGTTGTTTTTTGTGGCGATCTTGAAATTAGCGCTTCTTGGAGGTGGTGGCTGGCTTGCTGGCGTTGGCTGCCACAGCGTTGAAATTGGCTTCGGCCACTTCGGTGGCTTGCTTCACAGCCTTTTGCACCGTTTCCAGCGCGTTGTTGGCGGCGGTCACGGAGCTTTTCATGATGGCCACAGCGGCTTCGGAACCGGCCGGAGCGTTCTTGGTAGCGCTCTCCACCAGAGCGGCGAACTTGGCTTGCGCATCGGAGGCCTGGCCTTCGACGGCCTTGGTGAACTCGGCGCTGGTGCTGGTGGCGATGTCGTACAGGTGACGGCTGTAGGCAGCGGTCTTTTCAGCCAGGGGCTGGAGCAGGTTGGATTGCAGGGCGATCAGCTCTTGCACATCTTTGACGCTCAACACGGATTGGGTGTGGCCGGACACTTCCGACAAGGCAGCCTTGGAAGCGGTCAGGTTCAGTTCCACGATTTTTTCAACGCCTTCGAAGGCCTTGTTGGTCAAGCCAAACAGGGTTTCGATGTTGGCTTTTTGGGCGGCGACAATTTGTTCAACGGTAAGTTCAGACATTTCAATTCTC
>CAJAFJ010000654.1 GCA_903938955.1 uncultured beta proteobacterium
CAGGCTGGACTGCTTGGCCATGCCATAGACAAAACGGCCCAGGTCTTCGATCAGTTCGGTGTGCAATGCAAAACTGGCCGGGGCTGTCTTGCCTTCCAGTGCGGGGACCAACCCGTCGATACGCGAACGCAGGCGGGTCCATTCATCTTGATTCATCAGGGCTTTATCGGCCTGAAGCTCGTTGTCAAGGACGTCGCGCGCCTGACGCAAGCGGGTTCGGGTACTGTCGCGTCCAGCCTGGGCGGCTGCGTTGCCCGACAACACCATATTGGTCTGGCCGCGGTGGGTCTGAAGCTGGCGAATCAATTCGCTGGCATCGCCCACCTGACCAATACCGTGCAACTCGTCGCGGGTCACACTCAACTCTCGGGTCTGGACCAAAATCAGCTGGACCAGTACGACCACGAGAGGAAGCAGCAAAACCAATGCCATCAAGGTCATCTTGGTGGCAAATTGCATCTGGCGCATGAACCAGATACCGGGACTAAACAACTTCATCAAATTCATGCCGTGAGCACTTTCTATATTGCTATGACTCAAGGCAATATTAGACAACCTTTGATGACCTCATTCAGCCCGGGATTACCCGGGCTGAAAATATTTAAACGCCGCCCAAGGCCAGCACCACATCAGGTGGTGCCTGCACCAACTCAATCAACACGCCCTCGCCTGCGATGGGAAACTCATCGTTGGCTTTGGGATGCAAAAAGCAGATGTCATAACCGGCAGCCCCCTTGCGGATGCCCCCCGGCGCAAAGCGCACGCCCTTGGCCGAAAGCCATTCCACAGCGACCGGCAGATCATCAATCCACAGTCCGACATGATTAAGCGGCGTGGTGTGCACCGCCGGTTTCTTGTCGATGTCAACCGGTTGCATCAAATCGACTTCGACCTTGTAAGGGCCGCGGCCCATGGCGCAGATGTCTTCATCCACGTTTTCGCGCTCACTGCGGAAGGTGCCGGTCACTTCCAGGCCGAGCATGTCGACCCAGAGTTTTTGCAGCTTGGTTTTATCCGTGCCGCCAATGGCGATCTGCTGGATACCCAGTACTTTGAAGGGGCGGCTCATGGTCAGACGAACTCCACAATCACCTGGTCCACGGTCAGGGACTCGCCCTTGCTGGCCACAATCGACTTGACCACGCCGTCAGCTTGCGCAAACAACACGTTTTCCATCTTCATGGCTTCAATCACGGCGACGCGTTCACCGGCCTGCACCTTCTGGCCCACTTGCACCGACACCTCAGCCAGCAAACCAGGCATGGGGGACAGCACAAAGCGGCTCATATCGGCAGGGGCCTTGTAAGGCATCACGGCGTACAGCTCGGCAGCGCGCTTGGAGAGCACCAGCGTATCAATCTGCGCGCCGTTATGGGACACGCGAATTGCCAGCGGGTTCTTGCCTGCCAAGGTGCCACGCTCGACCTGTGCGGTGAACGGTTGGCCGTTGCAAGTGCCTTCAACACGCACTTCGCCCAAACGGTAGTTGCTGCAAATCTTGTAGTTGTTGGCGCCCACCTTGATTGAGCTGGAACCGGTTTTCTCATTGAAATCGGTGATCGCTACGGTGGTCGGCGTCGTGGCACCCTTTTGCCCCAGGGTCAACACCACAAAGTCTTCGCCAATCTCGATCTCATGGCCTTCCATCTGGCCACTGATGTTGGCGGCACGGTTGCGGTACTTGCGGTACACAAACGCAGCCAGCGCCACCAGAAGGTCGGCATCGTCGTGCGGCACGTCTTCAGCGCGGAAGCCTTGCGAGTAGTTCTCGGCAATGAAGCCGGTGTTGAAGTCCCCGGACACAAACTTGGGATGCGCCAGCAAAGCGGCCTGGAACGGGATGTTGCTGCTGATGCCGCGAATCACGAAACCATTGAGGGCTTCGCGCATCTTGGCAATGGCATCCAGACGGTCTTTGCCATGAACAATCAG
>CAJAFJ010000655.1 GCA_903938955.1 uncultured beta proteobacterium
AGGGCTAGAGGCCAATTTGGCATATAAAAAACATGCCTGCATTACTCAATCTCCCCTAAAATTCGCCCATGCACCCCGCCATCGCCCAACACCGCCCAGGCATCTCTGCCATCTGCCAGCGCTACCGCATCAGTCGGCTGGAGGTGTTTGGCTCGGCGGCACGGGCAGACGACTTCAACCCGGCCAGCAGCGACGCCGATTTTTTGGTGCAGTTCGCCCATGACGCACTGCCCAGTCTGGCAACATTTTTCGGTGCCAAGGTCGATTTGGAACAGTTGTTGGGCCGTGGCGTTGATTTGGTCGAACCGGCTGCCGTGCGCAACCCCTACGTGCTGGCCAGCATCAACCGCAACCGAGAAGCCGTCTATGCAGCGTGATCCGCGCGCCTTTCTATGGGACGTCCGCGAGGCGGCGTTGGCGATCCAGTCATTCACTGCGGGCAGGACGCTACTGCATTTGCAACCAACGAGATGGCGCAGTCGGCAGTAGAGCGCAAGTTTGAAATCATTGGCGAAGCGCTCAATCAGTTGGCCAAACTGGACGCTGCTTTGGCAGCACGCATTCCAGACTTGCCAAAAATCGTGGCGTTTCGCAATCAGCTTATTCATGGTTATGCCACCGTGAACGTCAGTACGGTTTGGAATGTGGCACAAAACGCGTTGCGGCCATTGGTCGATGCTGTGCAGATTCTTATGGATGAGTTAGGCGACGCCTGAATCGAAGACGGAGACTGCAACATGGCACAAACTAAAAAAACTCAGCCAAGTCGTTTGATGCCTTCCCCAAAAGCACTGCAAAAAGCCTTGGCGCAATCTGCCAAGCAGGCGCAGCGCATGGCCGATGCCTTTGGCGTGGTCGTGCCAAGCATCAAGCCCAAACAAGCCAGCAGTACGCGCAACGCTGGCTGAATCATTTCCACTCGCTACCACCTGTTCGCCAGCTCCAGCATGGCTGCCATTGCGGTGATGGGCCGCTCGGCCAATGGCTGGCTGGAGTGGAAGACCGATCAGGGCCAAACTTTGGACGGCGCCAAGCGCCAGTCGGTGAGTTTGGCGGGCGTTTAGGCGCTATCTTTTACATAGCTTCTCACGTATATTCCACGAGGGCTACACGCTTATTTTTCATATATCTAGCATGCCAAGTTAAACTTGGCCCTAGCCTGTCGTCTTTTGCTTCAAATCGTTCCGGTTTTTCTTCTATTCCAATGAAGGAAACCCGCGCGAGGCCATGCACATTCATGTATGTAACGCCGAGGGTGAGGCAAAATTCTGGCTAACACCCACGGTCTACTTGGCTGACAGCGATGGTTTTGACGCTCGCACACTACGTGAACTGCGGGATGCAGTGATTGACAACAAAGCGCTTATTGAAAGGACTTGGAATGAACACTTCGCCTAAAGCGGTTCGCTTCGATGAAGACACTTTGTGGGTCAGCCTTTCCGATGGCCGCACCATTGCAGCGCCTCTGACCTGGTTCCCGCGCCTTTTGGAGGCGGCACCCGAACAGCGCGCCCAAGTGGAATTAAGCAAAAACGGCTTGCATTGGGAGTTGCTGGACGAAGACCTTTCGGTGGCCGGACTGTTGGCGGGGCAGCCCGATTTGTCTCGGCGCGGTGTGCATCAGTCGGCCTAAGCGTGATGAAAGTTCTCAACGCCAACCTGGCTGACGCCTTCAAACTGGAACTCGACTTTTCGGATCACACGCATGGCGTGTTTGACGCCAACGCCTACTTGGCAAGTCGGTCAGGTCCACTGTTGGACAAATTGCGTGAGCCCGCCTATTTCAAGCGATTTTTCATTGATGCGGGTGCACTTTGCTGGCCCAATGGTCTCGAAATTTCACCATCACGCTTGCATGAACTGTGCGTGGCGTCCGCGACGGCGTAGCAAACTGCTCAACATGGCTGAAACTGGCAACAAATCCGTACCGCATGACGCGGATTTCCGTCATGCACTGCTGGCCCAATCCGCCCGCTGAATTCGAGTTTGACCAGCATTCGGTGCTGGTCAAGGTACATAAAAGGCCCTGATGCCCTGCCCCCAAACCATCCAAATCTACCTTTCTGCTAGCGACCCGCGCGGCATGCGGGTGGCAGAATTCCTCATCTACCAAGGAAATAAAAATGGACAAAGATGACGAGCCCAAAACATGGGTCAGCACCCTCAAAGTGATCTTTGGCATTGCCGTGATGATTGGAACGGTGGGGTTTGCGCTTTGGTATGCCGGTCAACAGCCCGAGCATTCGCCCGCACTTGAGCAGGCCATAGAAGCGGTGCACCAAAAAAACCCAAACTCATCCTCGTCATCCTCCACGTCGTGGGGAATTGCCAAAGATTCACCCCTACGCAAGTAGCGGCCAAGACTCGCCAGCCCGTTTGCATGAGTTATGCGCGGCTTCTGCAATGGCATAACGCCACTACACACCCAATAATTTCGCTATATTTTTAATAGCTTCTCACGCTTATTTAACGAAGGCCCTCGTCGTATTTGACGCAATAATACAAATCGCGTCACTTTATTTGTCGCAAAAATCCCTATCACGTCAATTAAAGTGACGCGATACTCTGGGTTCCGGCCACTTGAACCAGAGCACATGCCCAAAGTAACACCACAACACAAGCTTGACCGTCTGGTCGAGCTGATCGCCACGCAGCAAGACGGGATGGGCGTGGAAGCTATTTTGCAAACGCTGGGTGCCAGTTGGCAGCGCCGCACGCTGCAACGTCGGCTGGCACTGTTAGTGGGTCAGGGGCGGATTCAGATGCGGGGCGAGGCACGGTCTGCGCACTATGTGGTGCCACCGGCCAGCGCAGTGGCAAGCCTGCAGGCCCCCATGACCACGGTGCAGGCTTCTGGGGAGGTTTACATACCCACCTCGCCAGAGGGCGAAGAGATCAAAGCCTATGTTCGGCAAGCGCGACAGTTGCGCCAGCCGGTCGGCTACAAGCTGGCATTTCTGGAGCAGTACCACCCCAACCAAACGGCCTATCTGCAGCAAGACTTGCGCGACCAGCTACATGCCTTGGGCCGCTCACCCGCCGATCAGACACCAGCGGGCACGTTTGCACGCGATATTCTGAACCGCTTGTTGATTGATTTGTCCTGGGCATCGTCGCAGCTTGAAGGCAATACCTACAGTCGCCTGGACACTGAGCGGCTGATCGAGTTTGGGCAGGCCGCTGAAGGCAAAGATGCGCTGGAAACGCAGATGATCCTCAACCACAAAGACGCCATTGAATACCTGGTGCGCGATCCCGAGCATGCCAGTCTGACCCCCGAGACCCTCATCGCCTTGCATGCTTTTTTGTCCGATGGTTTGATGGCCGACCCCAGCGCCTGTGGTCGACTCCGCCGCCGGGCCGTGGAGATTGGGGGCAGCGTTTATATGCCGGTGGCCTTGCCGCAGCGCCTGGAGGAATTGTTTGGCATCGTCATCCAGATGGCGGCAGAAATTGAAGACCCATTCGAGCAGGCTTTCTTTTTGATGGTGCACCTGCCTTATCTGCAGCCGTTTGAAGATGTGAACAAATGCGTTTCGCGTCTGGCAGCCAACATTCCGTTCATTCGCCACAATCTGTGCCCCTTGTCATTTATTGACGTGCCGCAACAGGCTTATGTGGACGCCCTGATCGGTGTGTATGAACTGAACCGCGTTGAGCTGCTGCGCGATGTATTCGTCTGGGCCTACGAACGCTCTTGCCAGCAATACGTGGCGATCAGGCAAAACCTGGTGCCGCCAGATATTCTGCGCTTGCGTTATCGCCAGGCTTTGAGCCTGGTGATCGCCGCCATCATTCGCAGCGGTGAACCTGCCACCCCGGATACCATCAACGCCCGGATGCCCGCCACCGTCGCAGCTGAAGACCAGGCCCACTTTGTAACCATGGCACTCAGCGAGTTCAAAGCCTTGCACCCGGGCAACGCGGTTCGATTTGGTATTCGGCCATTGGAGTTGGAAGCTTGGCAAACAAGACACGTCGAACGATAGCGATTTAAACTTCCCGCGCGGGGCGCCCGCGTAACCACTTCAGGACCTCTCCATGAGCCAACTCAAACTCACTTATTTCGACTTCAACGGCGGCCGCGCCGAACCCACCCGCCTGGCGCTGCACATTGGCGGCATTGCGTTTGAAGACAACCGTTTTGGCTTTGCCGACTTTGCCGAGGTGCGCAAGTCCACACCGCTGAACCAGGTGCCTGTGCTGCATGTGGATGGCGTGCAAGTGACGCAGAGCGACGCCATCACCCGCTACGTCGGCAAGCTCGCCGGGCTGTACCCCCTGGATGCGTTCCAGGCGCTGCTGTGCGACGAGGTGCTGGATGCGGTGGAGGATGTCAACGTCAAACTGGGCACCACCTTCGGCCTGACTGGTGACGCGCTCAAAGAGGCCCGTACCGCACTGGTCAATGGCGCGTTACCCCAGTATTTGGGCTGGCTGCAAACGCAGTTGCAAGCCCACGGCGGTCAATATTTCGCCGATAACCGTCTGACCATCGCCGACTTGAAGGTGTTTACTTTTGTGCAAGGCCTTAACTCTGGTCATCTGGACCATGTGCCGACCGATCTGGTCGAAAAAGTCGCCCCGCTGCTGGCCACCTTCACCCAGCGCATCGCCCAGACCCCTGCCATTGCGCAGTATTACGCCAAGCTCACTGCCTGATTGATCGAACCAAGCCTGTAGCGCCCCATGCAAGCCAATGACATCCTCCATTTCTGGTTTCATGAACTAAACGACCAGCAGCGATTTGCCAAAGACGAGGCGCTGGATACAGCCCTGCGTGAGCGCTTCGGTGACACCTTGTTGGCAGCATTGCGGGGGGAGTTGGCTGATTGGCGAGCTACGCCAGCGGGGCGTCTGGCCGAAATTGTGCTGTTGGACCAGTTCTCGCGCAACATCTACCGCGACACGCCGGCTGCGTTTGCGCAAGATGCGCAGGCGCTGACACTGGCGCAAGAACTGGTGGCCAGCGGGCAAGATCAGCGCCTTGACCTGGTGCAGCGCAGCTTTGCCTACATGCCCTACATGCACAGCGAATCCGCCCTGATTCATGCGCAGGCCGTGATGCTGTTCAGCCAACCGGGCTTGGAGAACTCGCTGGCTTTTGAGCTGCGTCACCAGGCCATCATTGCGCGTTTTGGCCGCTACCCGCACCGCAACGCCATTCTGGGCCGAGCGTCTACAGCGGAAGAACTCGCGTTTCTGGCGCAACCGGGTTCCTCGTTTTGAGCGACCCCGTTGCCTTGGTTGACCCAGCCACGGCCGCTCGGGTGTTTGTCACACTGACCCAGCATGCGCACGCCTTGGGCTTGACGCTGCGACCTGCGCCACCCGAACCCACCGCCTGTTGTGGGCGCGGTTGCAACGGCTGTGTGTGGGAAGGATTTTTTGCTGCGGCCACGTTCTGGCAGGAAGAGGCGTTGCTGATGATTAAAAACAAGCGCCCCGGCTTCGGTTAACCTCCTCCCCTCTTAAATAAAGGATGCTTCCATGAAAAAACTCAATATCTCCATCAAATTAGAAATGTCCGTGCCCGATGATTGGGAACTGGTCCAAACCTCCGAAGGCGGCCAAGTACTGAAAATGCCGGACGGTCAATTCATGGACATCGCCATTGAACCCATGTTCGCCGTCGATCCCGAAGAAACCTGGACCAGCACCGAAAACGATGATGTGCTGAACGACATTCTGGACATGGTCGAAAGCGAAGAAGTCGTTTACGAATTCGTCACGCACTAAACACTCACCGGCCAGCACCTTGTCCCAGCCCGATTTCAGCCCTGCGGCCGACCGTAACAAACAGCCCATTCTTGATGTGCTGCGTCAGGTGCTGCCCGAGCGGGGATGTGCGCTGGAGATTGCGTCCGGCACCGGCCAGCATGTGGTCTGGTTTGCCGCGGGCCTGCCGCACTGGACCTGGCAGCCTAGCGACGCACAGCCGCAGGCGCTCAGCAGCATCGCCGCGTATGCAACGCAGCAAGGTCTGGGCAATGTACGTGCGCCTGTGTTGCTGGATGTGATGGCGCCACATTGGTGGCCAGAAGAGGCACAACATGACGCCCCGGTTTTTGACGCCATTTACTGCGCCAACATGCTGCATATCGCGCCGTGGTCAACCTGTGCTGCACTGATGCGCGGCAGCGCCCGGCATCTGGCACCGGGTAGTGTGCTGGTCACCTACGGCCCCTATCTGGAAAATGACGTGCCCACGGCGGAGGGCAATTTGATGTTTGACCAAAGCCTGCGCGCACAAAACCCCGACTGGGGCATTCGCCGGCTTGACGATGTCGCCCAACAGGCCGCCCTGGCCGGGCTGCGTCTGACGGCCCGACACGCCATGCCAGCCAACAACCTCTTGCTGGTGTGGTCACCTGAATAATCAGCCTGGTACACCCGGCTACCGTTCTTTGCACATCAACCCACACGGTTTACACGCAGGACACATGAGAAGAAGACCATGAGGCGTCAACACCAAAAGGAGACGTTCCATGAAATCCCCCCTTGTTTTAGCCATTGCCGCGGCCAGCCTCAGCTTCAGCGCCCTGTCATTTGCCCAGGACCACGACCGCCGTGGTGGACGCGACGAACAGCCGCAAATTCAGCAGCAACATCAGCGCCAGTTTGATCAACGGGAACAGCCTCGTTTTGAGCCCCGGGACGCACGCCGCGATGACCGTCACTTCGGCCAGCACAACCACCCGCGTTTTGAAGACCGCAACCCACACCGTTACGGTTACCGCGACGAACGCTGGGGCGGGCGCCATGACTATTACAACGCCCGCGGCCCCGAGTTCAGGCGTGGCCACTATATTCCGCGTGAGTTCCGCAGTCGCCAGTACTACGTCAACGACTACCGGGCCTACCACCTGAGCCCACCACCGCGCGGGCAGCAATGGGTTCAAGTGGGGTCGGACTATGTTTTGATCGCCATTGCCACGGGACTGATTGCGCACATGGTGCTGAACCACTGACGCGTGAGCGGGGTCGCGTGGTTCACGTAAAAACATCGCTTTTGTGCCTCACTCAAATGGGGGATAGTGCAAAGCCGGATTGATCGTTACTATTAGTAACAATATTCACAGACTCTTTTGATTCGCATCAGGGGCTGCAGATAGTTTTGTTGCTGTTTACGCCCGAATCCTGCCATGCCCCTGTTCAAAAATCTGCCCACGCCCCTTCAGCCCTGCGGGTCACGACGTCTGCTGATCGGGCTGTTAACGACCGCAGCCTTGGCACACGGCGTGTCTTGGGCCCAAGAGCCCAAAGTGTTTCGCATTGGTGTGACCAAGATCGTGTCGCATGCGGCACTGGATGCCGACGAAAAAGGGTTTGAAGCGGGTCTTGCCAGTGCCGGGTTCAAGGAAGGTGTCAACGTGCACTACCTGCGCCGCAACGCCCAAGGCGACATGGCCACCGCCGATGCCATTGCCCGCGAGTTCGTAGCGGTCAAAGTGGACCTGATTCATGCCATTGCTACCCCCACGACCCAGGCCGTGATGCGCACGGGCGCCTCCACTCCCCTCGTTTTTTCCTCCGTCACCGACCCGGTACGGGCCGGCATTGTGCCCGCAGGCAGCGCCCCGGGCCAAAAAACCGGCACCCATGTCACTGGCCTGAGCGACCTGTGGCCGGTGCGGCTGCAGTTTGAAACCTATGCGCGGGCCGTGCCGCTGGTGAAAACCTGGGGCACCATCTACAACCCCAAAGAGAGCAATTCACTGTCGCACATTCTTGTCATGCGCGAGGTCGCCAAAAATCTGGGGCTGACCCTGGTGGAAGTGACCCTCGGCAGCAGTGACGAAGTGGGCGCGGCGGCCGCCTCGCTGGTCGGCAAGGTGCAGGCCATCACCATCACGTCAGACAACACCACCGTGGCCAACCTGGAGGCACTGGTGAAGGTCTGCGATCAGCACAAAATAGCCCTGTTTGCCGGCGACATCGATAGCGTGGCGCGTGGTGCGGTAATGGCGTATGGGCTGGACTATTTTCTGGTCGGCTACTCGGCCGGTCGCAAAGCGGCGCTGGTGCTCAAGGGCATCAAGCCGGGCGATTTGCCCTGGGGTCCGGTCGAAAAATTCAGCCTGGTGATCAACACCCGTGCCGCTAAAGCGCAGGGGGTCGTCATCCCGCCCGAGTTGCTGGCCCGGGCGGACAAGGTCATCCACTGATACCACCCGGAACTGGCATGCGTTTTCTGGGGAGTCTTCACATTGCCGTGGTCATTTTGTTGCTCAGCATCGGGGTGGGTTTGTACGCCGACCTCAAAAACGAGCAAATGCACGACAAGAACCTGCAAATTCAGGTGGGGCTGGAACGCATGGTCCGGTTGAACCAGTCGCTCACCCATGCGGTCGCCACCGCCGTGATCGAGAAAAACAGTCTGCGTGCCGCCAGCTACCACTCCCTGGAAGCCGAACTGGAGGCCACCATGCAGGAGGTGGAGGCCCTGACCCAACACATGGCACTGGCAGGCGAAATGCAGGCCCTGCGCGGCGAGCAACACGCCCTGCGTGCGCTGGAGAACCAGACCTTTCACCTGATGCGGACCGACCAATGGGATGCGGCCTTCAAGGCCCTGCTGGGCGGCGACTATGACATGACCCTCAAGCTGTATGAAATCAACAGTGAAACTGCCGTTGGGGCCCTGAGCATTGAGCTGGCCAACACGGCCCGCCAGCAAAACCAGCTGCGCCGTGCCACGCTGGCGTTGCGACTGGCGGCAGTGGCGCTGCTGCTATGGGCGGGCTGGCGCTATTCAACCCGCCTGCAGCGCGAATTGGCGGAGCAGGTGCGCTTGCGTGCAGAGGTCACAACCGCCAAGGAATTGCTGGAAGAAAAAGTTAAACAGCGCACGGCCGAGTTGCAATCCGCCAACCTGCAGCTGAACACCCTGAGCACCACCGACGGGCTGACCGGGCTGGCCAACCGCCGCCGTTTTGACAGCTACTGGGGCGAAGAATGGCAGCGCGCCCTGCGCCAGGGCACGCCGCTGGCGGTCATCATGCTCGATGTGGACCACTTCAAGGAATACAACGACCACTACGGCCACCAGCAAGGCGACGACTGCCTGCGGATAGTGGGCGACGTGTTGCAAGCCTCGGTCAGGCGCGCGGGCGAACTGGCGGCGCGCTATGGCGGCGAGGAATTTGTCGTGGTCATGCCGGGTGCGTCCTGGGAGCAGGCCCAAGAAACAGCCCAGGGCCTGCTGATGGCCATTCGTGCGCGGCAGATACCCCATGTCAGCTCACCGGTCGCGAGCATGCTGACCATCAGCCTGGGCCTGGCCGCTGGCATCCCGCGCCTGAGCGATGACCGTGACCGCTTGTTAAAAGAGGCCGACGTGGCGCTTTATGACGCCAAGCGCCAGGGCCGCAACCGCGTGGTGCAGGCCAACGGATAATGCCGACCCATGACTATTTCACTTTTCCCTCTGGGCTGGCTGCACTATCTGCTGGGTGGCGTGCTGATTGGCACCGGTACCGCGCTGTTGTTTGTGCTGACGGGGCGCATCGGCGGCATGAGCACGGTGTTCTCCAGCACCTGGTCTTACGTCATGCGGCAGCCGTTTTTTCAGCAGGAACGGTTTGTTGATTCGCGCAGCTGGCGGCTGGTGTATGCCTTGGGTCTGATTTTGGGTGCGTTCGTCTGGTGGCTTGGCTTTGCCGACGGCCAACCCGGCAGCACGGCTGTGCCCGCCTGGCAGTTGCTGGTGGGCGGTTTTCTGGTCGGCTACGGCGCACGGCTGGGCAACGGCTGCACCTCGGGCCACGGCATTTGCGGCATGGGGTCACTGAAGCTGCCTTCGCTGATGGCGGTGCTGACCTTTATGGCAACGGCATTCATGACGGCCAACCTGTTGGCGGGGTGGCTGGCATGAAGGCGGTCAACATGCCCTTGTCCAGCATGCTCGCCACGCTGCTGGCGGGTGCACTGTTTGGTTTTGGCCTCTCGGTGTCGACCATGATTCAACCCGAGGTGGTGCTGAGTTTTTTACGTTTTCAGGACTTTGGCCTGATGCTGGTGATGGGCGGCGCCGTGGGGGTGGTGATGCTGGTCTACCAACTCGCACCGCGCCTGCTCGCACGGCCCCTGCTGGACGACAAGTTCCATGCCCACGTCAGTGTCTGGAACCGTGACACCTTGGTTGGCGCCGCCCTGTTTGGCGTCGGCTGGGGCATCTGCGGTGTGTGCCCCGGCCCGGCCATTGCAGGCCTGGGCACCGGCAACTGGAGCCTGCTGTGGGCGCTGGCCGGCATTGCGCTGGGCGCGCTGGTGCAAGGTGTGCGTGCCAAGTGACGGGCACCACCCTGCATCTGGCGCCATCCACCCGCCTGATCCGCTTCAACAAGCCCTACGGCGTACTCAGCCAGTTCACCCCGGAAGGGCGCTGGCAGGGCTTGAAGGATTTCATCGACATCCCTGGCGTTTATGTGGCGGGTCGGCTGGACGCCGACAGTGAAGGCCTGCTGCTGCTGACCAACGACGGCAAACTGCAAGCCCACATTGCGGACCCGCGCTACAAGATGGAAAAAATCTATTGGGTGCAGGTCGAAGGCCTGCCGGATGAGGCGGCGCTGACCGCACTGCGCCAAGGCGTGCAACTCAACGATGGTCTGACGCGCCCGGCGCGGGCCCAGCTCATGGCGCCCCCTGCGGCGCTGTGGGAACGAACACCACCGGTGCGCGTTCGCCAATCAATTCCCACGGGCTGGATTGAACTGGCCATCAAAGAAGGCCGCAACCGCCAGGTGCGGCGCATGACGGCGGCGGTGGGTTTCCCCACCCTGCGCCTGATCCGCGCCGCCATCGGCCCGTACACGCTGGACGGGCTGGCGCCTGGCAGCTGCCAGGAATAAGCTAAAAATTAATCGGCAACTGGCTCGGGGACAGGGCGTGAAGCGCGTCCCAGGCTGCTGTCAATCAGACGGTTCAGCTTTTCAGCGGCACCGGTCACGGCTTGATGCAGGTTGTCGGCGTGGTTCGTCACGGCCAGCGGCGAGCGGCCTTCCACACGGGCTTCCATCGCGCAACGCTTGTCGCTTTGGCCGCCTTTGTGGCCATTTTCTTCGCTCAAGTGAACTTCAACCCGGGTAATGTGCCCAGTGTGACGGCTCAAGGCACTTGTCACTTCGCTGGTAGCCCAAGTTGTCATGGTCTCATGACCTTCAATGTGATTGTCGGTGTGAACTTGGATTTGCATGATTTTTATCCTTGTGTTGAGAGAACTTCATTATTGCCCTGTATTGGGGCGACATCGAAAAGTCGGGAAAAGTTTTACATCATTTTTTATCGTGCAGCCACTGGCTGCAATCGCTGTCTTTACCGGGGCCGGCATCAATCAGCGGAATCAGCACCAGCAAGGGGTTGATGGCACCGAGTGCCAGCGCCCCAAGTGCCCGCACCGCCATGCGGCCCGGGTCGACTTTGACCTCCGGCTTGGCAAATGTGCCGCCCACATGGATCGGGCTGCGCAGTGCCAGCGGACTGGTGTTTTTGGTTTTTTGGGTCAACGTCAGGTTGAGTTTTTCCTGCCCCAGGTCAATGTTGCCGGTGCCGGTGAGGGTGGTAACGGCGGTGTCAAACACCAGGGCGTTGGTCTGCATATTGCCTGCTTTGACATCAAAGTTGGCCATGGCGCAGCGCAGCTTGATTTGCGTGTCGCCGGTCAGGGTCAGCCGGAGTATTTCCCACAGGTGCAAACCGGCTTTTTCCATGGTCAACTGGCTGATTTCGCCTGCCGACACCAACAAGCCCAGCGAACCGTTCGCGCCGGCCAGCATGCGCCCCACCGAGTTGCCGCTGCCGGCCAGTTTGAGTTCGCCGCCAATCTGGCTGGTGTTGGCCGGGCCGGGCTGGATGACCGGCAATAGCTGGGCGAGTTTGATTTGACGGGCCCGCACCTGGACTTTGGCCTGGATCGGGTCGTGACGGCCATCCAGTGAAATCTGGCCATTGAGCTGCCCACCGGCCAGACCCAACTGGAGCGGGTCGAGCGTCAGCACTGCATCGCGCAGGCTCAGGTGGGTGTTCAGGGATTCCAGCGGCAGGTCGGCCGTGGGGCGGATGGACTTGGCGTTGAAATCAAGCTCAACATCCACGCTGTCCCAGCGCTCAAATTTAAAAGGCAAATCGGGAATCACACGCTGCAGTCTGGGGGTCGCCACGCCCACCGGCACGGGCTGTGCGCTGGCTTGTCTGGCCGTTTGCAAGCTGCCCGGGCGCGACCCGATCACCGGACCCAGGTCTGCAAAGGTGAGTTGGGTCGACACCACATTGCCCGTGAGCGCGGGGCGCTTGCCACCGGTCTTCACCTGCAACCAGCCCGCCAGGTCACTGGTGCCCACCCGGCCCGAAAACTGTTCATAACGCCAAGTGTTGTCGGTGCGCAGCAAATGCCCTTGCGTGACATAGTCGCGGGTCGCCGGCCAGGCGATGCCGGTCAGGACAAAGAGTTGATCGAGGTTTTGGCCGCTCACCGCCAATTGCAAATCCACAGCTGAAAATTTCAGCAGGCTGGTCACGCGGCCATCGGCCCGAATGCGCGTGTGGCCCACCGTGGTGTCGAGCTTCAAGGCGTAGGGTGTGGTGTCATCCCGCAGGGCCAGCACCGAGTCCCCCGTGCCTTGCGCGGTAAAAGGCAGGCCCTTGATCTGGCCGCGTGCGTTAAAACTCACCCCCGGCGCGCTGGTGCTGCCGGGCTGTGCTGGCAGGGTTGACAGTTCGGCGCGGACACTGGTTTTGCCGGCCAGGTCGTCATAGCCGATGCTCCCCTGGTCCAGCGTGAGCCGGTCAATTTGAATGCGGGCGCTGTCGTCTTGCTGGTTGCGGTCCAGCAGCCAGGTCTTGCGGCCTTCGCTCCCAAGTTCCAAAAAGACGATGGGTCGCGTCAGCTGCAGGTCCGGGATCACCCAGTTCTGCAGCAGCAGTTGCGGCACGCTGACAGAAAACGCCACCACCTCGGCGGTCAGCATTTGCGGTTGTTTGGCCCAGGGCGGGTTGGCAAAGGTCACCGTGTGCGCTTGAATTTTTGGCCACGGCCAGCCCCACGTCACTTGCAGGTCACCCTGGATGCGTAAAGCGCGACCCGTCTTGTCAAGCACGCGTTGCTCAATGGGTGCGCGCAGCCAGTTCCAGCCCAACAGGGCTACGCCTGAAACAGCCAGCACCGTCAACGCCAACAAAACGCTGGTGGTCCATTTGAGTATTTTCAACAAGTTCATGACAGGATAAAAAATGAATCGTTGCACATTCGGTCGCACCATGAAAGAAGCCCCGGGATTCGATTGGCAAATCCGGAGCAACAACCTTTTAGGCCAAGGTCGGGCACAAGGTGGTGGGCTGACTAGTTCGTGTCAAACCACGCGGAGGTGATTTGCGCTCCTGTTCGATCCTGGTTCATGGTCCGGTCCAGCTTAAGGACGAACGGCAATTTCGTTTTTGACGGCACGCACATTTTTCACGCCAAGGGCAATATTTTCAGCCGCGACTTTCTCCATGCCATCTTTGGCGAAGCCTGACAACATGACAGTACCGTTCAGGGTCTCCACGCTGATCGAGGTGGCGCTGACCAGCTTGCTTTCAGCAAAGCGGGCTTTGATGAGGGTGGTGATGCCGGTGTCGTCGACATAGGCGCCCACTGTTTCCTGGCCGCGAGTGACCGCGCAACCGGTGGCCGTGAGCAAGGCGGCAGCGGTCATGACGGCTGCGAGGATGGTTTTAATTTGCATGGTGAAACTCCATTAAATATTGATGGTGAAAGCCCCACCATCGTTGGGCGAAAAGCTGAGCATTTCTCAACCGATAACTGAACTTTAAAGGGCTGCTGCAACGTCGTCGGTGCGCCAGCGCACCTAGCGTCAGCGTTGGCCCCAACACTTCACCGGGTGGTGTCAAAAATGTGCCAAACCGCGATGAACATGGCCGCAATCAGGGGGCCTAAAACAAAGCCGTTGATGCCAAACACGGCCATGCCCCCCACCGTGGTGATCATCACCACATAGTCGGGCATGCGGGTGTCTTTGCCCACCAGCACCGGGCGCAGCAGGTTGTCCACCAAGCCAATCACCAGCACGCCGAAGGCCACCAGTGACACCCCTTGCCAAACAGCACCCGTGACAAAAAAGTAGGCCGCCACCGGCACCCACACCATGGCCGCGCCGATGGCGGGCAGCAGCGACAAAGCCGCCATCAAAACGCCCCACAGCAAGGCGCCGCTCACCCCCAGAAACCAAAATGCCAGCCCGCCCAAAGCGCCCTGGATAGCGGCCACCAGCAAATTGCCTTTGACCGTGGCACGGATCACGGTGACAAACTTGCGCCACAACTCTTGCCGGTGTGCCGGTGCCAGCGGAATCAGCCGTCCGGCTGAGCACACCATGCGTTCGCCATCGCGGATCAGAAAAAACGCCAGGTACAGCGCAATAAAGACACTGATGACGAATTCAAAGGTGTTCTGCCCAATGCTGAACAGTTGCGTGGCAATCAGTTGCGTACCCTGAGTCAGCGCCAGGGTGAGGCGGCGCTGCAAGGCCCAAAAGTTGGTCAGACCAAAACGGTCCAGCACGGCGGTGACCCATTTCGGCAAGGCATCGAACACGCCCTTGAAAAAGTGGGTCGGGTTGAGTTCACCCGACTGAAGGTGCTGGTAAACCCAAGCGGCTTCTTGCGCCAGCGCGGTCAGCACCAGCACCAGCGGAAAAATCACGATCAGCAGCACCACCAACAGAGTGAGCAGCGCTGCCACCGTGTTTTGGTATTTGACCCGCGGCAACAACCAGTGGTAGAGCGGCGCAAACAGCAGCGCCAGAATGGACGCCCACATGATGGCGGCATAAAAAGGCAGCAGGATATAAACCAAGCCGACCGACACCGCCACCAGCAGGGCAAACAGGATCCGGCTTTCGCGGAAGGTGTCGGCCGCCGGGGCCGAGCTGTCTGTGTCGGTCATGTGAGCAGCTGGTGCGCTGTGTCATTCACCCGGTTGAGCAACGGGTCGACTTGGTGACGCAGGTCTTGAACGGCATCGGCCAGGCTGTTTGACGTATCGGTAGCTTTACTGAAAAACATGGTGACTCCTTTGATGTGACGTGGGTTTGAAAATGGTGACTTGCGGCTTAGCGACCTTTGATCAGTCCAAAGAGAAAACTGGCAACCGCCAGGACAATGAACACGATGAACAGCAACTTGCCAATGCTCACGGCACCCGCGGCAATGCCGCCAAAGCCGAACAAGGCAGCAACCAAGGCAATGACAAAAAAGACGACGGCGTAATGCAACATGTTGAGCTCCTTAATTTAAAAAGTCCGAACGACAAGGTTCAGATGCACCAACGTTAAGGCGATGCAACGCTCAGGTCTGTTAGCTTGCGCACATACGTCAACGTCCCGAACACCCCTCGCCATCAAAATGCTAATGCGCTGCCAAGCAGCCGGATTGAGGCGTAGCAACGAATCATCAGACTTAGAATGATTAACTGATATTCGTGATATTTATCAAGGCAAGTGCCAAGCTGTCTTGATCGATTGGTTTACGGGTATTTGTTTTCTTTTAACCACCCTTGTCTTCAAACGACCTTCCTCAATCATGAAAAAATTAATTTCAATGTTATTTGTCGCCGTGATGGGCTTGACTTCAGCTTCGTGGGCCCAGGCCAACGAATTTTCTGACCTGCGTACCGAACTCAGCGCCGCCCGCGAGTCGCTCGTGACGATGATGACCAACAAGGACAAACGCGGCGCTGACCAGCAAAAAATCGTCAAGACCACCGCCGATGCCGTGAGCGCGCACCTCGCCAAGATGAAGGCCCCCGCCGGCAAAGAAGCCCAGTTCAAAGAACTGAACGAAGCCTGGAACGCGTTCAAGAAAACCCGCGAAACCGAACTGGTGCCCGCCATCCTGGCTGGCAAAGATGACGAAGCGCGCAAGATCGCCGGTGGCATTCAGAAAGAGCGCATCACCAAGTGCCAGCAACTGGTCAGCGATCTGGGCGGCTAAGCCCCGGCTCTGCGTTTCCAGATCAAGACGAGACCCAGCGGGACGCAACCCCCTCTCGGATGGATCTGGAAATGACACCTCATTGACACCCACCCTGCACCGCCACCCCGAGATCAAACGACACATGTCCAAATTGCTTGACCTGAAAATCGGCGCCCGCGTTGGCCTCGCCTTTGGCGTGGTGATCGCCACCATTGCCTTGATGGTGATCTCGGTGCAAACCAGCCTTTACAAAAGCGCAGCCAATTCAACGGCCATGGGTGAAGGCGTACAAACGCAGTCGCAAGCCTCTGAAATGCACTTGCTGGCGAAAGACAACGCCATCGCCAGCATGGTGATTTTGTTGTCCTCCAGCAGCGACCAGCAGGCCAAACTGGCGAAAGAAATCGTGGCCCGCGATGTCAGCATCAGCCAGGGACTGGAAAAACTGGAGCGCGAACTGGCAGGCTCGGAAGAAGACGCGGCCCTGATTGCCGAAGCGCACAAACGCCACGGCAGCTACGTGGCGGGCGTGCAGCGCATCGTCAAACTGGTGCAGGCGGGCAAGCAGGCCGAGGCCAGTTTTGCCGCCGACGAAGAAATGATTCCCATGCTGGCGCCCTTTCTGGGGGCCCTGGCCAAACTGGATGCACGCCAGGTCGCCAAAGTACAGGCCACCGGTGTTGAAAACGGCGAATTGATCGCCACCACGCGCCTGATCGCCGCCGGTGCCGGCCTGCTGGCCGCGCTGCTGGGCCTGGTTGCGGCTTTGTGGTTGGTGCGCAGCATCACCCAACCGCTGGCCCGTGCGGTCGAATTCACCGAAGCCGTCGCCAGCGGTGACCTGACCCGAAGCATTGACACCAGCGGCCGCGACGAAATATCGATCCTGATGCGGGGCCTGACGTCGATGGAGCGAAGCCTCGCCAACGTGGTCGCCAACGTGCGCCAGGGCTCCGATGGCGTCGCCACCGCCAGCGCTGAAATTGCCCAGGGCAATCTGGACCTGTCTGCGCGTACGGAAAGCCAGGCCAGCGCACTGGAAGAAACCGCCGCGTCCATGGAGCAGCTCAGCTCCACCGTCCGACAAAATGCCGACAACGCGCGCCAGGCCAACCAGATGGCCATGAACGCCTCGACCGTGGCGATCCAGGGTGGTGACGTGGTGGCGCAGGTGGTCGACACCATGAAAACCATCAACGAGAGTTCACGCAAGATCTCCGACATCATTCAAGTCATCGACGGCATTGCGTTCCAGACCAACATCCTGGCGCTGAACGCGGCGGTGGAAGCCGCCCGCGCCGGTGAGCAGGGTCGCGGTTTTGCCGTGGTGGCCAGCGAAGTGCGCAGCCTGGCGGGCCGATCTGCCGAGGCAGCCAAAGAAATCAAGCACTTGATCAATGCCAGCGTGGACCGGGTCGCCTATGGCACCCAGTTGGTGGACCAGGCGGGCAGCACCATGACCGAGGTGGTGAACGCCATCAAACGTGTGACCGACATCATGGGGGAGATCAGCTCCGCCAGCAACGAACAGGCGCTGGGCGTGGCCCAGGTCGGTGAAACCGTGACGCAAATGGACCAGGTCACCCAACAAAACGCGGCCTTAGTAGAAGAGATGGCCGCCGCCGCTGGCAGCCTGAACACGCAAGCACTCGATCTGGTGCAGACCGTGGCGGTGTTTAAGCTGAACTGACCGCTTGTAACGCCGGACTGGCCAAGCTTTAGGCTGCGGCGTTGAAGGTGCCGCTCAGCAATTCAGGCAGGCGCTGCGCACTGGCCTTGAAACCACAAGCCTGTGCATGGCCGCCACCGCCCATGCTGGCCGCAAGCGGAATGCAGTTAAAGCCTGACCTGGAGCGCAGGCCACACTTGACGACCGCGTTTTTGTCCACCGCCCATATCAGCGCAAAGGTGCCC
>CAJAFJ010000656.1 GCA_903938955.1 uncultured beta proteobacterium
CGTGGTGGGTTGAGCGCGACTTTTTGCCCTTGCCTTTTTCTCAGACCCGGCGGCTGACGCTGCTGGCTTAGGTCCGTCTGAGTGGTACGGATGGGGGCTCAGCCCTGTCTTTGAGGGCAACGGAGACCGAGAATTTTTGACTCACGCTTGGAGGGACGCATGAGCACCCCACAATCTTTCCCCATCAGTTTTGAATTTTTCCCACCCAAAACACCGGTGGGTGAAGAGAAATTAAAACAAGTGCGCCAGGATCTGTATGCGGCGCATCCGGCATTTTTCAGCGTCACTTATGGCGCGGGTCTTGCCGGTTGCGGCGCATCGAGTGAAGACGAGTTGCATCAATGGATGGCCGAGCAAAAAAGCAAAACCCATCCAAAAATTGCACCTATTTCAGAGCCCAAGAAGTTCTTGCCTGAAAGTTATAAACAAGTCACAGAGATTGAGCCGTTCAGCAACCAAAAATTGACGCAGGCCTTGAAGCGTGAGTCATCGCAATCAGCGGCCAGCGGTGCGTTGATTGCACCAGAATTGGCGCGTCGCAAAGAAGCCCTGGAATCTTTTCCGCTGGACGCCATGATGCTGGTCGGCCATCTGGTTAAGGCAGGTCAGCCGGTCGGTCTTGTGAAGGTTGACAACTTGCTGTATCAAGTTCGCCCAGGTAACTATTTGGGGCAAAACTATGGTCGCATCACGAAAATCGCAGAAACCGAAATAACAATGCGGGAAATTGTGCAGGACGCAGTGGGTGAATGGATTGAACGCACTGCCACGTTGCAGTTGCAAGAGAGGGCAAAATGAAAAATCAAAATTCTGGGATGACTAAACGCATGTTGCAACGTTTCTTGGTGGCTTCGTCACTCGCCGTAGCGGCTTTTTCAGCGCAAGCTCAAACGGCCATCGAAGCGGTGACTGGATCAATACAAGGCGGTGTTGAGGTTGTCAAAATTGACTTGTCAGAAGCACTGGTGGCGCTGCCTACCGGGTTTTCAATCCAGTCACCAGCCCGCATTGCCTTGGATTTTCCGGGTGTGGCCAATGTGATGGGCCGGTCAACCATCGACATCAACCAGGGCAATCTGAAATCCGTGATGGTGGTGCAAGCCGGTGATCGAACCCGTGTTGTTCTGAACTTGAAACAGGCCGCCGCCTACAAAACCCAATTGCAGGGTAAGTCGCTACTGGTTGTGCTTGAGTCTGTTGCCGTGGCCGCTCCAGTGGCAGCTAAAGCCCCGGTTTCTTCAGAAGTGACTCGCCGCGATACCTTGCCCTTGAAAGATCTGGATTTCCGCCGGGGTGAAGAGGGGTCGGGACGCATCGTGGTGGCATTGCCCAGCAACGAGGTCGGAGTTGACATTCGCCAGCAAGGTAAAACTTTGGTGGTTGAATTCATGAAGTCGAGTTTGCCTGAAGGTCTGCGTCGCCGTCTGGATGTCACCGACTTTGGCACGCCAGTCCAAACCGTTACCACTTTCCAGTCCGGTGACCGTGTGCGCATGGTGATCGAGCCCAAAGGCCAGTGGATTCACAGCGCTTATCAAACCGACACTCAATTTGTCGTTGAAGTTAAACCCGTCAAGATTGATTCCACCAAGTTGACACAGGGACCGGGTTACACCGGGCAAAAACTGTCGCTTAATTTCCAGAATATTGAAGTGCGCTCTTTATTGCAAGTCATCGCCGACTTCACCAACTTCAATATCATCACGTCTGATTCCGTCACCGGGTCTGTCACTTTGCGCTTGCAGGACGTGCCATGGGATCAGGCGCTGGATATTATTATGCAAGCCAAGAGTCTGGGGCAACGCAAAACCGGCAATGTGATTTGGATTGCCCCCAAAGATGAAATCAATGCCAAAGAGAAGTTGGAGCTTGAATCGCTCGTTTCACATCAAAATCTGGAACCCTTGCGGACGCAATCTTTCCAGATGAATTACGCCAAGGCGGCAGATGTCGCCGTGCAGTTAACAGCTTCAGGCGGTGGGGCTGCCAGCAGTTCCCGCATGCTTAGTACACGTGGTAGCACAATTTCCGAACCCAGAACCAATCAATTATTTGTCACCGACATCCCCAGTAAGCTGGAACAAGTCCAGCAATTAATTGCCAAGTTGGATGTGCCAGTGCGCCAGGTTTTAATTGAAGCGCGAATCGTGGAGGCGTCAGACACCTTTGGTAAATCATTGGGTGTTAAGTTTGGTGGTGCTGACCTGCGTGCACAACGGGGTGGCGATGGCGGTTACTCAGTGGGCGGAGAAAATCGTGTGGCGATTGGTTCAAGTTACGCCAATGCAGTTGCTGCGACGGGTGCTGGCGGCGTGGCTGACCTCACGAGTAACTTTGTGAATTTGCCTGCAGTAGGTCAAGGCGGTGCCAATGCCGCCACCTTTGCACTTTCGTTGTTCAGTTCCGCGTCAAATCGCTTTCTGAATTTGGAACTGTCCGCCCTTGAGGCCGATGGCAAAGGCAAAATTGTTTCAAGCCCACGAGTTGTCACGGCAGACCAAAAAGAAGCGTCAATTGAGCAAGGCGTTGAAATTCCATTTCAACGGGCTACCTCGTCTGGCGCAACCGCCATTGAGTTCGTCAAGGCCAACCTGTCACTGCGCGTGACCCCCCAGATTACGCCTGAAGGCAGCATCATCATGGATGTGGAAGTTACCAAAAATTCAATTGGTCAAACCACGGCTGCTGGACTCGCCATCAACACGAAACGTGTGAAGACGCAGGTGCTTGTTGAAAATGGCGGCACCGTGGTGATTGGCGGTATCTTTGAAATGAATGAGGCCGAGAACGAAACTAAAGTCCCTTTCTTTGGTGACTTGCCAGGCGTCGGTAATCTCTTCAAGAGTCGTTCTAAAACGTCCAACAAACAGGAAATGCTGGTGTTTATTACGCCTAAAGTGGTCGCTGACAAGGCTGCGCGTTAACTGTTGTTATTTAATTTGATTTCAGGGACAAAAATATGAGTTTGATGAAATATGTATTGGGTGCCGCACTCGCTGCGGTCTTGACGGCTTGTGGTGGTGGGGGGGGGAGTTCTGGGGCAGTAAGTGGAGGTGGCTCGGTAACTACTGGCGGAAGTGGAAGCACCAACACAACAGTCGCGAATGTGCCAACAATTACGCTGTCAATAGTCGATGCAGCAGACGTAGTAGTGTCATCGAATGCTATTGGTAGTGGCAGCGGTACATTGTTTTATGTCAAAGCTGTTGTGAAAGATGCAAGTGCCACTTTAGTATCAAATAAGCTGGTTAGATTTTCTACTGACGCGACTGTTGCCACTTTGGCGCAAGCATCAGCCTTGACTGATGGCAGTGGGGTTGCAAAAGTGCAAATACAACCAGTCAGTTTGACTGCTGCTAATGCTGGTAGTGTGGTTGTGTCGACGACTGTAAATACGATAGCTGTGTCTGCTAATTTGGACTATCAAACATCTGCAGCTAATGTGACACTGGCAAATATGACAGTGTCACCCAGCACAATTGGTGCTCTACAGTCCGCAGCAGTAACGGTTGAAGGTCGTGTCAACGGATCTTTGGCGGGGAGTTCCGTAGTAACCGTAAATTTCTCCGCTCAATGTGGATCGTTTAGTCCTTCGAGTGCCCCTACAAATAGTCTTGGTGTTGCCAGTACGACGTATTTATCGTCTGCTGGCGTCGGTTGTTCTGGTAATCAAACATTGGCTGCACAGGCAGCGGGTGCCTCTACCACCACTACAGTTACCGTAACCCAAGCGTTGCCTGCCAATGTTGTATTCAGTTCTGCTACAGAAAAACTCATGGTTTCATCTTCTGCAACTGGTGGTTTGAAGCAATCAACGCTCAAGTTCCAAGTTTTGGATAGTTCTGGGGTTGGAATGACAACTCCTCAAAGTTTGAGCATCTCGTTAAGTCAATCTACTATTAGCGCCGGTGTGACATTCTCGGTATCTGGCGTAGCTACCATTACGCCACAAATTGTGACTACGGACAGTAGTGGTTATGCTTCAGTCACAGTCTCTTCTGGTGGATTGCCGACCCCAGTTATTGTGACAGCCGCTTTGGTCTCGGCACCTGCAGTTCAGGCATCCTCTACTGGTGTTGCCGTCACTTCAGGACGAGCCACGCAAAATGCAGCATCTTTGAGTGCAACCAAGTTGAGTATTGATGGATTTGATTACGATGGTGTGCAAACAACGCTGACTATGCGAGTTGCAGACCGACAAGGTAATCCAGTCCCTACGGGTTCGGTGGTGAACTTTGTGGCGGGCTATGGCTTAGTGGACGGAACTTGTACGCTCAGCTCTACATCACAATGCAATGTCACATACACAAGCCAAGGAATTCGTCCGACTAATGGACTCGTTGCAATTCTTGCGTATATGGATGGTGAAGAAAGTTTCGTTGACCAGAATGGTGACAATATTTCGCAATCCACCGAACCATTTTATGATGTTGGAACACTGTATCGTGACGACAATCTAAGCGACACTTACGACGCTTTGAGTGAGCAACTTTACCCTGGCGATCCACCGGGTGTTTCTGCGTGTTCTGATGCTGTTCATTCATATCCATCTGTTGCCAATTCTTGTGACGGCGTGTGGAGCAGCAATATCCGAGTACGTCAACAGATTGTCATTGCTTTGGCAACTACTAACAACGACGCAATTGTTACGCTGGTCGCTCCTCGAACTTCGGCTGGTTTTACTGTTCGTGTGACTGATGCTAACGGCAATGCAATGCCTACGGGTACAACTGTTGCCGCTGCTGTTATGACGTCAGGCGCAACCTGCAAGGTTACTTCTCTTAGCCCCAATGTCGTTCGTAACTGGTCTAGTGGGGGGAATCATGAGATTAAGTTGGATGGTGCAACAGATTGTTTGACGGTGAGGGTTGACGTAACAGTTACCTCTCCTGCACCAACTTCCAGAGCAACTGTTGTTGGATTTTGATCTCCCTCATCGGTCTCCCCGGCTCCGGTAAATCCACCGTCGGGCGACAACTAGCCCGGCGGCTGCAGCTGCCGTTCTTCGACTCCGACCATGTGATTGAGCAGCAGTTAGGCTGCTCCATCCGTGAGTACTTCGAGCGCGAAGGGGAGGACCGTTTTCGGGATGTGGAGGAGTCGGTCATTGACCAACTCACTCAAAATCCGAAGTGCGTGTTGTCCACGGGCGGTGGGGTTGTGTTACGTCCCAACAATCGTCTGCATCTGCGTGAACGGTGTCAGGTGATTTATCTCAATTCGTCACCCGATGAGCTCTTCCGGCGGCTTCGGCACGACGTTAACCGGCCCTTGCTTCAAGTAGCGGATCCGCTGGGCCGCTTGCGTGATTTGCACACCATTCGTGATCCGCTTTACCGTGAAACGTCAAACTTCATCATTGATACCGGGCGCCCATCGGTGGCCAGCCTGGTGAACATGATTACGATGCAGTTGGAGTTGGCTGGCGTGGTGCCCAATTCCTGACTTTTGTCGGGTCTGAGACCGGGCTTGACGATGAGCAAGCCACAAACTGCCCCTAAACTCAGGGGTATGAATGTTCCAGATTCCTTCACTCCTGCGCCAGCCGCCATCGTTTCGATTGATCTGCAAGACCGCAGTTATCAAATTGCCATTGGCAGTGCGCTTTTTGACAACCCACTGACTTATTCAGAGCTTCCTGCCGCCAGCAGTGTGCTGATTGTGAGCAACACCACGGTGGGGCCGTTGTATGCCGAGCGTTTGAAAGCGGCTTTGTCGGGCAAGTATGCCAAGGTGCATACGGTGATCCTGCCCGACGGCGAGGTTTATAAAACCTGGGAAACACTCAACCTGATTTTTGACGCTTTGCTGCAAAACGGGTGCGACCGCAAGACGATTCTTTTCGCCCTGGGTGGCGGTGTGGTGGGGGACATGACCGGTTTTGC
>CAJAFJ010000657.1 GCA_903938955.1 uncultured beta proteobacterium
AAGGGCTTGAGCGCAAAATCACTCGTGGCTTGTCAAGACCGGCCTTGGTTGCCCGCACGGCTACGCGTCACTACAAACCCGCCTCACAGGCTTTTGCAATGCAGCTCAACATGATCAAAAACACAATGATGAAATCCCACGTCGCCATCGCCGTCCTGACGCTGGCGTCAGGCACTTTCATGGCCGCACCGGTGTGGGCTCAAAACTTCACCACCACGGCAGGCCAAAAAGCCACGGCCAACCAGGTCGCGCAGGCCGGGGTGGCGTTGAGCGAATTGAGCCCCAATGCGCCGGACAGCTACAGCGTCAAACGTGGCGATACCTTGTGGGCGATCTCCGGCCTGTTCCTGAAAAGCGCCTGGCGCTGGCCCGAGCTGTGGGGCATGAACCTGGATGACATTAAAAATCCGCACCTGATCTATCCCGGCCAAATACTGTATCTGGAGCGCCAAGACGGGCGCGCCACCCTGCGCACGCGGCGATCTGGGGCCGACGAGGTGCCGAGCAACACGGTTCGCCTGTCGCCACGCATCCGCTCCGAGACGCTGGCCAACGATGCCTTGCCGACCCTGAAAAGCCACTTGATTGAGCCGTTTTTGGCCGAGCCGGTGATCGTCGATGAGAACGTCCTCAATCGGGCGCCCCGCATTGTGGCGGCACAAGAAGGCCGGGTCTTGCTCACCCGTGGCGACCGCGCCTACGCCCGCGGCCAGGGCGATGCGGCGCTGATGGATGATCCGACGCAACAACAAAAGGCTTTTCGCGTCTTTCGCAACGCCACCCCGCTGAAAGACCCCGGCACCGGTGAAGTGCTGGGCTATGAAGGCCAGTACGTCGGCAAAGCCTTGCTGGTGAGCGGTGAATCCGTCGAAGAATCCACCGACAAAAACGGCCGCACGCAGACCGACATTATTCCTGCCACCATTGATATCGTGGCCGCCAAGGAAGAAATGCGCGTGGGTGACCGCATGCTGCCCGAGCCCCCACGTCAATTTCAAAGCTACGTGCCGCATGCGCCCAGCGACAAGATCGAAGCCCGCATCGTCTCGGTCTATGGCAGTGCCGTGGCAAATGCCGCGCAGAACCAGGTGGTGGTGATCAACCGGGGCACGGCCAACGGCATTGAAAACGGACACGTCATGGCCATTCTGAAAGACGGTGCCCGCCTGGTCGACAAGACCGATTCCGCGCGGCCCCTCCTCAAATTGCCGAATGAGCGCAATGGTTTGCTGATGGTGTTCCGGACTTTCGAGAAACTCTCCTACGCGCTGGTGCTGGAGATCACCGATGGCGTCAAAGTGGGTGATCGCCTGGTCAACCCACGCTGATCCCGGTCGGTCGAACGTCTGGCATGGAGCGCGAAGAACTGGGTGACTGGCTGCGTCTGACCCTGACACTGGGCGTGGGCAACGCTACAGCCCGCAAATTACTGGCCGCTTTTGGTCTGCCCGGCGCTGTCTTCAGCCAGTCGGCGTCAGCGCTGAGACAAGTAGTCGGCGAAGCGCTGGCCAACAACCTGCGCCAGGAGCCTGCCGAGTTGACCGATCTGCTCGACGTTACCTGGACCTGGCTACAGAGCAAGGAGGCGGGCACCGCTCAACGCCACATCGTGGTGCTGGGTGATGTCGATTACCCCGCCGCGCTCCTGAACATCGAAGACCCGCCGCTGTTGCTCTACCTGCTGGGCGCCGGACCTTGGCGGCAAAACAGTTCTGCGACACAAGAGGAATCGGCAACACCGTCGATCGCGGCGTGTCTGACCGAGTGTCTCGTCAACAGCATTGCGGTGGTGGGGAGCCGCAACCCCACGCCCCAAGGCACAGCCAATGCGCGACACTTTGCCAAAGACCTGGGGCTGGCGGGCCTGACGGTGGTCTCCGGCCTGGCCTTGGGCGTGGATGGTGCGGCGCACGAGGGCGCGTTGGACAGCCTGGCGCCGGGATCGAACCGCTTGGCGACACTGGCCGTGGTCGGCACCGGGCTCGACCGGGTCTACCCCAAGGCGCACCGGGATCTGGCGCACCGCATCGCCCAAAACGGCTTGCTCATCAGCGAGTACCCACTGGGCACGCCGCCGCTGCCAGCCAACTTCCCCAAACGCAACCGCATCCTGGCGGGCTTGACGCAAGGCACGCTGGTGGTGGAGGCGGCCTTGAAGTCCGGCTCGCTCATCACGGCACGGCTTGCGGCCGAGCAGGGCAAAGAGGTGTTTGCCATTCCCGGCTCCATCCACTCGACCCAGGCGCGCGGCTGCCACGCACTCATCAAGCAAGGCGCCAAATTGGTGGAATCAGCACAGGAGGTGCTGGAAGAAATGAAAATCAGCGTGCCGCACAGCACAGCCCTTCGGCCCATCACGGCCGACCCGGCATCGACAGCCTCGGCCGGTCTGTTTGACACGGATGATGTCTTGCTGGAGGCCCTGGGGTTTGACCCCGTGGGGCTGGACGCTCTGCAAGCCCGCTGCGGTCTGGACACCGCTTCATTGCAAGTGGCCTTGATGACGCTGGAGCTGGACAACCGGGTGGCGCGCCTGCCGGGCGGGCTATTTCAGCGCCTGGCACCGGTCTAAAGCCCGAATTGGCAGGCAAGTCCGGTTTGTTGCGCAACTTGGTGTTTTGCGCCGCCAGATTCGCGCTATATTGCTACCCATGTTTGACGTACTTGTTTTCGTTTACGAGAATTATTGGCACGGTGACGCTTGTCCCGAATTGGCGCACCTTGAGCGCAAATTGAGCGCCGTCGGGTTTGATCCTGAAGAAATTCAGGATGCCTTGACGTGGCTTGATGAGCTCAACCTGGCCGCCAGTGGTTTGAAACCCGCCCTCTCGGGCCAGGCGACCATTGACAGCACGCCGCTGTCTGACATTGCGGCCTGGACGCCCTCGCCGCACAGCATGCGGGCGTACTCAGTGCCCGAACAAAATCACCTGGGCGCCGACTGCTTGGGGTTCATCACTTTTCTCGAAACCTCGGGTGCCTTGCCCGCCAATATGCGCGAACTGGTCCTTGACCGCGCCATGGCGGCACCGGCCGACCCCTTGCCGCTGGATGATCTCAAGATCATCGTGCTGATGGTGTACTGGAGCCTGGGGCAAGAGCCCGAGGCACTGGTGCTGGACGAATTGTGCGAAGACAGCTCACAACGCGTGACCCACTGACCGCAGCCGGTTTTAGCTCAACAAGCGTTCCGGGTTGGCTTCCAGCTTGACCAGCGCATCGCGGGTGGCCCGCACGGTCAGGGCCTCCTCCTCTTGCGGCAACATCAAACCAGCCTGCAGGTAGGCGGCCAAACGGCCGGCCTGTATCAAGTAGCTACAACCGTCCGAAGAGGCAAACAGATTCAGGTGCTTGCGGGCGCTGCGCCAAACAAATTGAACCTGCGCCACCTGGGCGTTGTGGTCAAGGGTGAACCATGCGCCCAGCTCCAATTCTTGCGCCCAGGCCTGCATGGCCGCCGAGGGGCTGGAGCCGCCATCGGCCACCACGACCACCATCGAGGCGTCAATGCCCAGCATCAGTTCAATACTTTCGGCATCCAGCGGCAGATCCCCGCCGGCGTCATCACTCATAAAGTCTTCAAGATGCTCCAGTCGTTCTGCCATGGCGGCAATTTGGTCGCTGGCAATCGCTTGCGTCTTGGACAGGAAGGCGTCCGCCAGGGTGTCACTGATGATTTTGATATGCGTGTCTTGCGCTGGCTGCGCCATGCCCAACAAGGTCATGCCGGCACGCAGGTTCTGCAGCAGTTTTGGCAGATCCTGAATCACGCGGGCGCGGTCCACACGGTTGGGTTTGGCACTGGCGGCCCAGACCAGATCGGCCGCCAGTTTTTTAAAACCCAGGGTTTCCGCATCCTGCGGGCCTTTGCGCACGGCGGCGACCGCCAGTACCTCCGCCCAAATCTTGAACAGGAACTCACGCACGTTATCGCATACCGGCATGTCTTTCAACATGTTGCGCATCTCGATGGTGTACTGGATGGTCAGGGTTTCTTTTTCCTCGACCAGCTGAGCCACACTGACCAGTTTTTTGGCCGAGGCCGTCTGGGTCAGGAATTGTTCCAGAAACGTCTGGAATTCTTCATACACCAGCTGGTAAACACGCTTGCCGGTTTCGGGGTACTGCTCGATCACCTGCACCACCCGTTTGATCTCCGCCTCCAGCGCGGTGCCACTGAGGCCGGTGGCATCAAACCCCATCACGCAGGACCCCATGCGGTCAATCAACTGGCGCGCCGGATGCGTCAAGGTGCCAAAGAAATCGGCCTCTGCCAGCGCCAGGCGCAACACCGGCATTTGCAGGCGGGCAAACCAGACGCGAATGCCCGGCGGAATGCGCTCTTCTTGCAAGATGGACTGAAACAACAAGGCCACGATCTCGATCGTGGCTTTTTCACTTTTGGTCTCGGCCTTGCCTTTGAGGTCCGCGGATCGGCGACGCAACTCACCCGCGACCTTGGCCACGCCAGCCGAACTGAAATCGTTCATGTCATCCGCGTTGCCCGCATACAGGCTATCGGCAGGGGGTCGCTCTGCCATGGCCACCGCCAGCCCCGGTGAAGGCGGCTGATGCTGGGTGGCTTCAAAGTTGGCACCACCCGAACCCACCAACAAGCGTTTCAGTTGCCCCATCACCCCCTGTGCCCGGCTGCGTGCCCGCGCGATCGGGGTACCGGCGGTCATCATGCGGGTTTCATCAGACGCACTGCCATAAGCCGAAGAGGATCGCCCGCCGCCCGAGGCGGCCTGGCTCGCACCGAAATGCCCGGCCGAAGTCGAGTTGACGGACCCGCTTTGACTGGCACGACCCTGCGTATCAACGCCCGCGTTGTAGCCGCTCTGACGCCCGGCGCCACTCGGCACCATGCCCTGACCGGACAACGGCGCTGCCCCCGAAACTGGCGCATCTGCCGCCTTGCGCTGCGGTGCAGCCGCAGGGATGCGCTTGACACGGTCTTTCAGTTCAATCGTGGGGAGTACGCCGCGCTTGATCAACAACGCATTGGCACTGCCGTAGGCGGTCGTGAGATGTTCCGTCAGGCGCTTGAGGACCACCTCGTTAACCAACGCCCAAGCTTCGGGGGGCATGCCGGTGCCAGCCCATTCTTCCACCATGAACAGCACCAACACCTCAGGCAGCAGGATGTCCGGCCCGCCGCTGTCGTGCGTGCCGACGAGAAACTTGATGCGCAGCAGCAGGTCATTGCAATCGGGACCTACTTTCTCCATCAGTCCCTGAACCAGTCGGGAGGCCACGATGCGGTTGTCGGCCACGTCAACGCCGACCAACTCAAAGCCGTCGTCCTGTGTTTTCCTCTGCGCTACCCGGAGCGGCTGCAACGTCGCCTGCCATTGCGCGACGGTGCCTTCAAGCCAGATGGCACGGCGGCTTTGGTAGGCCGCCCACGCATCGCGCCGAATTTGCACCTCGCGCGACGGCGCCGGTTCGTTGATCAGCGCATACAAGCGCTCTTCAACGACGGCAGCCACCTCGGCCATGGCCCGTCCCGCGCTGGCGACAAAGCACTCACGCGTCTCTTGGGTGAGTTGAACTCGTTGCGCAAAAGAAGCTGGGTTGGACATGCTTCAGATTCTAGTCAGACTGTCGCACCCGCGTTCGGGTCGTTCGGGTCCTCATCCTTCTTGGGCCCGCCCTTGATCAAATCCTCGCGCTGAATGCCCAGCCACATGGCAATGGCCGCGGCCACAAACACCGAGGAGTAAATACCAAACAGGATGCCAATAGTGAGCGCGAGCGCAAAGTAGTGCAAAGTGGCACCGCCAAACAACAGCATGGACAGCACCATCAACTGGGTCGACCCGTGCGTGATGATGGTGCGGCTGATGGTCGAGGTGATGGCGCTGTTGATGACCTCTTCAGAATTCATCTTGCGGTAGCGCCGGAAATTTTCCCGGATCCGGTCAAAAATCACCACCGATTCATTGACTGAATAGCCCAGCACCGCCAGCACGGCAGCCAGTACCGGCAGCGAAAACTCCCACTGGAAGAAGGCAAAAAAGCCCAGAATGATGATCACGTCGTGCAGATTGGCAATGATGGCGGCGACCGCAAACTTCCACTCGAACCGCATCGCCAGATACAGCATGATGCCGACAATCACAAAGGCCAGCGCCTTCAGACCATCCGCAGCCAGCTCCTCGCCCACCTGGGGGCCGACAAACTCGCTGCGGCGCATGGTGGCGGTTGCATCAGCGGTCTTGAGGGCGGCCATCACCCGGTCACTTTGCTGGGCCGAACTGACGCCCTTTTGTACCGGCATGCGAATCAGCACGTCTTGCGCAGTGCCAAAGTTTTGCACCTGCACGTCGGCCAGACCCAAGCCGGCCACCGTGTTGCGCACCGAGTTCAAATCGGCGGGCTGCGAGTAGCTGACCTCCATCAGGGTCCCACCCGTGAACTCCACCGACAAATGCAGGCCCCGGGAGAACAGGAAAAACACCGCCGCCAAAAACGTGACGAGTGACACGACGTTGAGAATCAGGGCATGCCGCATGAACGGAATGTCACGTTTGATCCGAAAAAATTCCATGACTTGTTTTCCTTAGCTTGCTTTGAGTTCAGTGCCCGAATCGGGGCGCCAAACGGTGCCAATCGACACGCTTTTGAGCTTGTTTTGACGGCCGTACCAGAGGTTAACCAAGCCACGCGAAAAGAACACGCTGGAGAACATGCTGGTCAAAATACCCAGCACGTGCACCACGGCAAAGCCGCGCACCGGTCCCGAGCCAAAGGCCAGCAAGGCCATACCGGCAATCAGGGTGGTGACGTTGGAGTCCAGAATGGTGGCCCAGGCCCGGTCATAGCCGGTATGAATAGCAGCCTGCGCCGAGGCGCCATTGCGCAGCTCTTCACGCACCCGCTCGTTGATCAGCACATTGGAGTCAATCGCCATACCCAGCACCAGCGCCATCGCGGCCATACCCGGCAACGTCAGCGTCGCCTGCAGCATGGACAAAATAGCCACCAACAGCAGCAAGTTGACGGCCAGCGCTACGCTGGAGAACATGCCAAACAGCATGTAGTACAGGCACATGAACGCGGCCACCGCCACAAAACCATAGGTCACACTGTCAAAGCCCTTGGCGATATTTTCAGCGCCCAGGCTGGGGCCAATGGTGGTTTCTTCAATGATTTCCATCGGTGCCGCCAGCGAACCAGCGCGCAGCAGCAAGGACGTGTCATGCGCTTCCATCGTCGTCATGCGACCAGAAATCTGCACCCGTCCGCCGCTGATTTCGGAACGGATCACGGGGGCCGTCACCACTTCGCCCTTGCCTTTTTCAAACAAGACGATGGCCATGC
>CAJAFJ010000658.1 GCA_903938955.1 uncultured beta proteobacterium
CTCATTCACCTTCACACTGATGGCCCGCTTGCCACCTTTGATGATGGACGGCAAACCGCCCTTGGTTCCCTCGGGTGCCAGCTTGGCTTCCATGATGGGTTCGCCTTTGTAGATGGACGACAGCGCCACTCGGCCTTCGAGTTTTTTAACCTCTGTAAACGCCCCTGATGGCACGGCAGATGCAGGCCAGGGCGTGGCCTCCAGCATGTTGGAGCCCAACGGCGCACCTAGCTCCAGGTCGCGCGCGGCGACCACGACTACGGAGGTGTTTTGTGCCGCTTGCTGGCCAACCCAACGGGCCGCCAGGATGACGGCCGCAATACCTGCTACCAACGACAGCAGGATCATGACAATTGCGCGTGTGCTTCTCATTTTTGGCCTTCCTAAGTTCAATGACTGGTCACGAGCGGCAGCGGTGTTTCATCCACCCCGCCGAAATACAAATTCCAGGCCCACTCCATCAACGGGGGCGTGAGCTGAGGCTGCTGCTCCAGATAGCGTGAGCGGTCCGCAATCTTGCTGATGACGTCAAACGGAATGCACGGCAAATAGTCCTGATGATGCAAGGGGTGCAGGTGATCCACCAGGAAGTCAATGGCGTCAGCGTCATACGCCACACCGGCGCGCTGACAAGCTTGCATCACCACTTCTCGATAGGCATCGCGACTAATGGCACCCAGATAAATCTTGTAGCCCAAGCGCCGTGCAAAGGCTGGGTCGGTCAACTCATCGGGTGTCTGGTTGGACGAGAAAATGACCTTCACATCAAACGGCACTTCAAACTTGGCTCCGGTGTGCAGGCCCAGATAATCGACATGTCGATCCAGCGGCACAATCCAGCGGTTCAACAAATCACGGGCATTGACACGTTGGCGCCCCAGGTCATCAATCACCAAAATGCCGTTATTGGCTTTCATCTGCAAAGGCGCCACATACAGGCGGCTCAGGTCATCAAACTCCAACTCCAGCATCTGCAGCGTGAGCTCGCCACCGGCAATGATGACCGGGCGCTCGGTGCGTACCCAGCGACCATCAAACGCCTCGTCGCGAAGCAAGCTGCGCTCAGTCGGGCTGGCGCTGCCGACCCGGCGATGCACCACCGGGTCAAACACCTGAATCACCTCGCCTTCAACATACACTGCGTGGGGCACCCAAATGTGACCCTGAAGCGTCTTGACGAGGTGTTCGGCCAGATAAGTTTTGCCGCTGCCGCTGGGGCCATACAAATACACCGCCTTGCCGGAGTTAAGCGCGCCCCCCAAGCTGGGAAGCAACTGCTCATCCATCACCAGATCACCCAAGGCATTTTTAAGGGCGGGCACGGTCGTAGGAAAAGGCTGGCGACTTTGCTGGCGAACACTGGCGGCGTATTCTTCGAGCGTGACAGGGGCCGGCCCGGTATAGATGCATTTCTCAATCGCCACAGTGGCCATTTTTCGGCCCGTGTCGGTCAGGGCATAACTGACGTCACCTTCGACTTCACCGCGCCGCGGCACCTCCAGCAGGCGCAGGACGCGCATCTGGGCGAGCAAGGGATCAACCCGCGAAGTGGTCAAGCCGAGACGCTGCGCCACTTCTACCAAACGTAACTCACCCATGCGGGAGAAATGCCGTAGCAGCAAATCAATCAGGAATGAATCGGGCAGACCGCTTGCTGCAGAATCTCCGATAGCGACCTGGTCAGCAGAGATGGTCACATTGTGCAGCGGTGTTTTTTCGAGCAACATGATGTATTCGCTTTGTGTCGTGTTTGAGACATTGAGTTTTTAAGTACCTGCATTTGCCTATCTAAAACTACCGATACCAACCCTTTAAAAGTACTACCTCGATTGCAGCTCCCGATGCAATGGCTACTGCATACGGCAATCGACCGGTCGTCTTAACTGGCGTCTGAATAACCGTTCGACCGGACACCATGATTTGCATCAGAGAATCAGTCATCATGAAGTTGATGTTTTTCAATACCTGCCCAAGAGATCGATTCCAGA
This sequence comes from uncultured beta proteobacterium, assembly GCA_903938955.1. The sequence goes on from CAJAFJ010000658.1 coordinate 1,989, forward strand.
GCGCCACTACCAAGGCGAGAATTCCGCCGCTTAAGCTAGTTAGAAGTGCGACACCGACCATGGCATAAGGCCCAAACCAAACACCTAACATCGCGAGAAGTTTTACATCACCTGCACCAAGTGTTCTAAGAATGTAGAAAGGTAAGAAAATGGCAAGTCCAACCAATAGTCCATAGAGACTATTCAGGGCACCTATGCTGCCCCACGGCCGAAAAAACAATTGCACTCCATGCGGCGAAGCGGACTGAAAAAAAACACCCAACGCCAGGCCAAAAAACACCAAAACGTTGGGAATTCTCCGTGAGCGGAGATCACTGACGACGGCAGCAAGCAGAACGACTGCCAAAGACAATAAAAAAGCGATTTCCCAAGGGGACATGATTAAACCTTTTTATGCTTGCCGTCTATGCATATAACTTTTAATATTCAAGTTAGCATGCAGCAGCAGTACCGCCCAACGCTACAGCAACGCTATTAAATGTTGCACATAGCCGATCGCCAACGACTGTTACCGATGCAATAATCACGACTGCAATCAAGGCGGCAATCAGTCCATACTCAATCGCCGTCACACCCTCTTCATCACGCAAGAAATTGCCGGTGGCAGTTAATAATTTTTCCATGATAAAACTCCTGTCAAGACAACAAAACAGTCACCCAAATTGGCAACTGAGCCACTAGCAGAAGTAGTTAGTCACCTTCATCAAGTCCGTCGCCGAATCCATTTGACAGAGAACAGTGACGACACCCAATAGGAGTAACTACCCAGAGAGACTGATCTCTCACTCCTGCATGGATTCAAGTGTTTACTTTGTGCAGCCGAACACACTTGCGAATACGCAAAACCAGCGCATTGCGAATGTATTTTTCAGAAGCTGAAGGATGGGGCAAGGATTAACGGGCTATGCCGAATCCACCGGGTTGATAGCCCAAAAAATGTGTTTAGACGGCAGCCTTGCGCGGTAACGTCAGCGTAGCGACCAACCCCACCACGTCCCCATTGCGCAGCCTGAGCAGGCCCTGGTGGCGGCGTGCGATGTCGTGGGCAATGGACAAGCCCAAACCGACCCCACCGCTGTTGCGGTTGCGCGAGGCCTCTACCCGGTAAAACGGGGTTAGCACACGCGCCAGTTCGCCTTCGGGGATGCAACGTTTGAGCGATGAGGCCTGCGCCTGCAATGGCACCGCACACCCGGTTACCGACACCGCATGGCCACAGGCTTGCTGGTCATCGGCCAAGCTCTCCAACAGCGACTCCACATCCAGCAAGACAAAACGCTCGGGGTCGGAGGCCCCGCGCAAATGCAAGCCAAAATGTTCAGCAAGGTCGATACCGACAGCAGTGGCGGCGTTGACAAAACCGAGTTGCAGAGCCTGATCGACGATGTCGCCAAGAAATCGGGCGTCACCAACAGCAGCACGGATGAGATGTTCAGCAAGATGGACGCCAACAGCGACGGCAACCTGTCGACTGATGAACTTGGCAAGGGCATGAAAGAAATCATGCCACCGCCCTCCACCCTGGATTTCGCCCAGTCGCGCAGTGAAAGCGGCAACACCCCAGAGGGCGCCGGTGGTCCACCACCGCCAGCCGGCGGTGCGGGCGGCGCTGACAGTGCCAGCAGCAGCACCTATGACCCGCTCGACACCAACCAGGACGGCACGGTGTCGGCGGCGGAACGGCTGGCGGGCAACACGTCCACCGATGCGGTTCAGACCTTGCTGAAAGCCATTGACGCCGATGGCGACAGCCAAATCAGCACGACGGAGTCTGATGCTTTCATGACTCAACTGACTGCACAACTGGAGTCAGCGTCTTCGACTTCATCTGCGCAAAGCGCCACTGCGGCCAATGACCAGCTCGACCTGGTTAAGCTGGTGCAGCAAGCTTATGAGCAAATTGCCAACGGTCTGACCCAGCAAAGCAAGGGCAGCACGCTCAGCACCCTGGCGTGAACCTCGTTACTGCCTGTTCCGTGTGGGGCCATGAGTCCGTTCGTCTACGAACCACACGGGCAGACCAGTTTGACGCCCTGAATCTTTACAAGGATTCACGATGGCGTCACTTGCCAAACATGTGATTCCTGCACAATGGTCCAACGATTTAACCGCGTCCCCAGCTGCAAGAACTGATGAGCTCCACAACCCCTAATTTCCCCCAATCACACCGAAGCCTCGCGATGGTCACGGTGATAGCGATGGCTTTGAGCGGCTGCGCGACCTGGTCGCCCGCCAGCCCCGCAGCTTCAGCATCCGCGCCCGCGTCAACCCACACCCCGGCCACCTCGGTGAATCCACTGGTGCGCTGGTGGCAAACCTTCAACGACCCGCTGCTGAGCAGCCTGGTGACACAGGCCTTGCAGGCCAACACCAGTGTTCGCTCCGCCCAAGCCGCCTTGCAGCAGTCACGCGCCTTGCGCGATGTCAAAGGTGCCAGCCTGCTGCCCGGCATTAACGCATCCGGCTCGGCGGGGCGCAGCAAGTCGGGCGACGCGGACGCCAGCAACAGCTTCAAAGCCGGTCTGGACGCCAGTTGGGAGCCCGATATTTTTGGTGGCAAGCGCAGCGCGCTGAACGCCACCGAGGCCGATGCCCAAGCCTCCGAAGCCTCGCTCGCCGACGTGCAGGTATCGGTCGCGGCCGAGGTGGCGCTAGCCTACATCCAGCTGCGCGGCCTGCAAGCCCAGCTCGCCATTGCCCGCAGCAACCTGGCCAGCCAGCAAGAAACCTTGCAAATCACCGACTGGCGCGCCCAGGCCGGGCTAATTACCTCGCTGGAGGTGGCGCAGGCCCGCACCGCCACCGAGCAAACCAGCGCCCAAATCCCCTCGCTCGACGTCAGCATCGCCAAGACCCAGCACAGCCTGGCAGTCTTGACGGGTCAGCGGCCTGACGCCTTGCTAGTCATGCTGAACGCAACGCAAGCTGTGCCGCAAGCCGCGGGTGATCTGGCCCACAGCATTCCGGCGCAAACCCTGCGCCAGCGGCCCGATGTGCGCGCCGCAGAGCACCGCATTACGGCGGCGCTGGCGCGTGTGTCGGCAGCAGAAGCGGCGCGCTACCCGGGGTTTTCCATCCAGGGCTCGTTGGGCTTGAGCGGGTTAACGCTCGGTGCGTTGTCGAATGGCGCCTCATTGGCCAGTTCTTTATTGGCGGGTATCTCGATACCGCTGTTTGATGGTGGTGCGGCCCGATCCCAAGTGCTGGCGCAAGAAGCGGCGCTGGAGCAAGCGCGTGCCAGCTACCAGGCCGTGGTGCTGACCGCCCTGAAGGATGTTGACGACGCGTTGGTCGCTTTACAAGGCGACCGCACGCGCCAACAGCACCTGCAAAGCGCGGCGGACGCGGCCAACCAGGCGGCCCTGTTGGCCCAGAACCGCTACAGCAGCGGGCTGATTGACTTCCAGACCGTGTTGCAAACCCAGCGCTCGCTTTTGACCGCCCAGGACAGCGTGGCCAGCACCGCCGCCGACCTCAGTGCCGACCATGTGCGCCTCTACAAGGCGCTGGGCGGTGGCTGGACCCCCACCTCACCCCAAGAATAAAACCATGACACAGCCCACGTCTCCCCCTGAACAAGTCTCCGCCGCCGACCTGCAAACCCTGCTGAACGAAGCGCCCACGCGCGTCTGGTGGCGTCGCACCCTGGTCTGGGTCATCGCCTGCGGGGTCGTCCTCGCCGCCATTGGCTTCTATTACTGGCAACAAAGCGCCCAGAAAAATGCCGCCCCGGTGTTTGTGACCGAAGCTGTCAGCCGTGGCAACCTGACCCTGAGCGTGTCAGCCAACGGCACGCTGCAACCCACGCGCTCGGTCAGCATTGGCAGCGAGCTGTCGGGCACCGTACTGCGCGTGCTGGTGGATGTGAATGACAAAGTCAAAAAAGGCCAGGTGCTGGTGGAGCTCGACACCGCCAAACTGGGCGACCAGGTGGCTCGCTCCCGCGCCAACCTGAATGCCGCCACGGCCTCGGTGGCCCAGGCAGTCGCCACCGTGGCAGAAGCCAAAGGCAACCTGGCACGCCTCGAAGAAGTCGCGCGCCTCTCAGGCGGCAAAGTGCCCTCGCAGGCGGAACTGGAAACCGGCCGCGCTACCCTGGCCCGCGCCCTGGCGGCCGAAACCAGTGCCCGTGCCAACGTCACGGTGGCGCAGGCCACCTTGTCGACCGATGACACCAACCTGTCCAAAGCCTCCATCCGCTCACCGATTGATGGCGTGATCCTGACCCGCACGGTCGACCCCGGCAACGCCGTGGCCGCCTCGCTGCAAGCCGTCACCCTGTTCACCGTGGCTGAAAACCTGAGCCAGCTGCGGCTGCAGGTGAATGTGGACGAGGCCGATGTGGGCTCGGTCAAGGTCGGGCAAAAAGCCAGCTTTACCGTCAGCGCCTACCCGTCGCGCAAATACCCAGCCACCATCACCCGCGTCGCGTTTGGCTCCACCATCACCGAAAACGTGGTGACCTACGTGACCTACCTCGACGTCGACAACACCGACCTGAGCCTGCGCCCCGGCATGACCGCCTCCAGCACCATCACCTCGACCGAGCGCAAAGACGTGCTGCTGGTGCCCAACACCGCGCTGCGCTACTCACCCACCGCCAAAAATGGTGCGGGTGGCGGCAAAGCCAGCGGCGGCATTGTGTCCAGTCTGCTGCCGCGCATGCCCGGCGGTGTGGCCCGCAAAACAGCAGGCGGCAATGGCCCGGCCAAACAAGTCTGGGTGGTGCGTGAAGGTGCTGCCGTGGCGGTGAATGTGGTGCCCGGCATCAGCGACGGCCGCATGACCGAAATCACCGGCGGCGATTTGCAGGCCGACATGCTGGTGATCACCGACCAACGCACCGCGGGCGCCGCACCATGAGCGAGACACCGTTGATCCAGCTCAAGCGGGTGACCAAGATGTATGGCGAAGGTGCCACCGCCTTGCAAGCCCTCAAAGGCGTGGACCTGACGATCCAGGCCGGTGATTTTGTCGCCATCATGGGGCCGAGTGGCTCCGGTAAGTCCACCGCCATGAACACGCTGGGTTGCCTGGACACGCCCACCACCGGCGAGTATTTATTCAACGGCGTGCATGTTGAAACCCTGTCGCGCGACCAGCGGGCGCGCTTGCGGCGGCAGTTTCTGGGCTTTGTGTTTCAGGGCTTCAACTTGCTGGCACGCACCTCGGCGCAAGAGAATGTCGAACTGCCGCTGCTGTACCGGGGCGAATCGGCCAAATCGCGCCACGCCATGGCCGCCAAAGCCCTGACCTCGGTCGGGCTGGCGGGCTGGGAACATCACACCCCGGCCGAGTTGTCGGGCGGGCAACAACAGCGCGTGGCGATTGCCCGCGCCATCGTGACCGAACCCGCCGTGTTGCTGGCGGATGAGCCCACCGGCAACCTCGACACCCAGCGCAGCAAAGAGATCATGGAACTGCTGTGGGGCCTGAACGTGAACCACGGCATCACCGTGCTGATGGTCACCCACGAGGCCGACATGGCCGCGTATGCCAAACGCATCGTGCGCTTTGTCGATGGCGTGGTGGAAAGCGACACGCCCAACCCGCACCCGCTGGGGTTGCACGCCCCGGTGGCGGAGGTGCTCTGATGCTGCTCAACACCCTGCTCCTCGCCTTGCGCTCAATCCGGCGCAACCTGATGCGCTCGTTCCTGACCATTTTGGGCATAGTGATCGGCGTCAGCGCTGTCATCACCATGGTCACCTTGGGCAATGGCGCCACCATGGCGATCCAAAACCAGATTTCGGGCCTGGGCACCAACCTGTTGCAAGTGCGCCCCGGCCAGCGCATGGGCCCGGGCTCGGGCGGCGGGCCGTCTTTCAAGGAAACGGATGCCGAGGCCATCGCGACCCAGATTGGCGGCATTGCCGCCGTTGCCCCCGAGTCCCGCACCGGCGCCACGCTGGTGGCCAGCGGGCGCAACTGGAGCAGCAGCGTGATCGGCAGCACCAACAACTGGCTCATCACCGGCAACTGGAAACTGGGCGACGGGCGCGAGTTTTCTGACGATGAACTGCGCGCCGGCGCCGCCGTCTGCCTGATCGGCGAAACCGTGCGGCGCGAACTGTATGGCACACGCCCCGCCGTCGGCGAGCCTTTGCGCGTCAAGCAAATTAACTGCAACATCGTCGGCGTGCTGGCCTCCAAAGGCCAGGGCGCGTTCGGCAACGACCAGGACGATGTGGTGCTGCTGCCCCTCAAAACCCTGCAACGCCGCGTGACCGGCAACACCCGCGTCAACACCTTGCTGGTGTCGATGGTGGACGGCAGCGACCCCACCCGCGTCAAAGCCAGCCTGACCCAACTGCTGCGCGAACGGCGCAAACTAGCCATAGGGGATGAAGACAACTTCAACGTGCTGGACACCAAACAACTGGGCGAAACCCTGTCAGGCACCACCAAAGTCATGACCACGCTGCTGGGCGCCGTAGCGGCGGTGAGCCTGCTGGTGGGCGGCATCGGCATCATGAACATCATGCTGGTGAGCGTGACCGAGCGCACCCGCGAGATCGGCCTGCGCCTGGCGATTGGCGCGCTGGAGCGCGAGGTGCTGCTGCAGTTTTTGATTGAAGCGGTGGTGCTGGCCTCACTAGGCGGCATCATCGGCATCGTGCTGGCCACCGGCGCGTCGCTGGGTTTGTCGGCCCTGATGGACGTACCCTATATATTCAACCCCGCCGTCAATGCGCTGTCGTTCCTGTTCTCGGCCAGTATTGGCGTGCTGTTCGGTTTCTTCCCTGCCCGCCGCGCCGCGCGGTTGGACCCCATTGAGGCCCTACGCCATGAATAAAACTCGCATTGAACGTGACACCTTTGGCCCGATTGAGGTCCCCGCCGAACGCCTGTGGGGTGCACAAACCCAGCGCTCGCTGCTGAACTTTGCCATCTCAAGCGAACATCAGCCGCTTGAGATCATCCGGGCACTGGCGCAAGTCAAGCGCGCCTGCGCCAGCGTCAACCGGGGCCTGAGTCTGCTTGACGACGACAAGGCGCAGGCCATCATGGCGGCTGCTGACGAAGTGATTGCTGACAAGCACCGCGCCGAGTTCCCGCTGGTGGTCTGGCAAACCGGCTCTGGCACCCAAACCAATATGAACGTCAACGAGGTGCTGGCCAACCGTGCCAGCGAGCTGCTGGGGGGCGAACGCAGCGAGCAGCGGCAGGTGCACCCAAATGACGATGTCAACCACAGCCAGTCCTCCAACGACGTGTTCCCCACAGCCATGCAGTTGGCCGCCGTGGACGCACTCACTCACCGCCTGCTGCCGGCGCTGGCGCAACTGCAGGCCACGCTGGCGCAGAAGGCGCTGGATTTTGACGACATCGTCAAGATCGGCCGCACCCACTTGCAAGACGCCACCCCGCTGACGCTGGGGCAGGAATTCTCGGGCTATGCGGCGCAACTGGCACATGGCGCGCAGCATGTGCGCGCCGCCCTGCCCCATTTGTGTGAGCTGGCCCTGGGCGGCACCGCGGTCGGCACCGGGCTCAACGCCCCAGCCGGATTTGACACGCTGGCCGCCGCTGAACTGGCGCGCCTCACCGGCCTGCCCCTGGTCACCGCACCCAACAAGTTTGAAGCCCTGGCTGCCTGCGATGCGCTGGTGCACGCCCACGGCGCGCTCAAAACGCTGGCCGCCAGCCTGATGAAAATTGCCAACGATGTGCGCTGGCTGGCGAGCGGGCCGCGCAGTGGCATTGGCGAGTTGTCGCTGCCGGAAAACGAGCCGGGCTCGTCCATCATGCCGGGCAAGGTCAACCCCACCCAGTGCGAAGCGCTCACGATGCTGTGCTGCCAGGTGTTTGGCAACGACGTGGCGATCAACCTGGGCGGTGCCTCGGGCAACTTCGAACTCAATGTGTTTCGGCCGCTGATTGCGCACAACTTTTTGCAATCGGTGCGGCTGCTGGCCGACGGCATGCGCAGTTTTAACGACCATTGCGCGATCGGCATCACGCCCAACCGGACACGGATTGCCGAGCTGGTGAGCCGCTCACTGATGCTGGTCACGGCACTGAACCCGCATATCGGCTACGACAAGGCCGCCACCATTGCCAAACTGGCGCACCAGCAAGGCTGCAGCCTGCGCGAAGCGGCCCTGGCCTCCGGCCATGTCACGGCGGTGCAGTTTGATGAATGGGTCCGACCCGAAAACATGGTCGGTCGTTAAGCCCTCAGGTGGCCCAAATTCTGGGCCGCTCGGCGGGTTTCTGCCAAAGTGCCTGGCGCCAGGTGGCCCATACCGTCTTCAACAAAGCCATCGCCGGTTCCACTTGCGGCGCCAGCACGCGCAGCACGATAACTTGCGGATTGGGGCTGGTAACACCCGCTGTGGCGTTGAGTGAATGGGGCTGCATCACTTGCCGGGCCACATCCAGAGCCAGTTCACGCCGGTCCCGCACTAAGGGGCTGCCCGCGGCAAAAAAGAGCGAGGCCATGCAGTGCTGACCGGCCAGCCCCAGCGGGCTGGACAGCAGGCGCGCATCGTCGGCCGCCAGCACACCGCGTTCCAGCCAGACACCGGGCATCTCAATGTGTTGACAAAAACGGCCGCTGGCAAACAGCTGGCCCGCATGCGGCAAACCCAGCGCCGTCACGTCCCAGCCCATCAGTTCGGCCCCTGGCGCGAGGTCAAAACTCAGCTGGTTTTCGGCCAGGCAAGCGTTGTACAAAATGGCTTCCATCGGCAGCCATTCCAGTCGCGCCCCGGCCGCCAGCCGCAACGTGCTGCGCTGCACGGCAGGCTCGCCGCTGGAGCGGTAAAAGCGTGTCGCACCCGGGGTGGTGATCAGGCCATGCGCACCCGGCCCGACCGTCACGTTGATGTTCAAGGTATCGCCGCCGACCAGCCCGCCCGGGGGATGCACCAGCACGTTGTGGCAGGTGGCATCGCCTTCGGGGTACAGCGTTTTCAGCACCCGCAAGGGGCCGTCATGGGCAAAGCGCGCCACGCTGCGCCCGGCCTCCAGCGCGTAGTCAAGTGAGAGTGAAGCGTTCCAGGTCATGGCCTGATCTTAATCAGCCGCCCACCCGCCTTTCAAATCGCGACCATCTGCTGCACGCCATCGACACCCATGTTCTTGCCCAAGCCCCGGGCCAGCACCGAGCCGCGCTCCATCACCACGTAGTCATCGGCCAGTTCCTGGGCAAAGTCGTAGTACTGCTCCACCAGCACAATCGCCATGTC
>CAJAFJ010000659.1 GCA_903938955.1 uncultured beta proteobacterium
AACAAACGCCTGGAACCAGCCAACCAAGCATGCGATTTATTTCACTGATCACCCTGATGGCGATCTCCAATGCGCTGTCCCACGGCGCTATCGCCGAAACAGAAACCGCCAGCCACCTGGCGCGTATCCAAGCCACGCAAACCGTGCGCGTGTGCATCTGGCCTGATTACTTTGGTATCACCTTTCGCAACCCCAAAACCCAGCAACTGAGCGGCATTGAAATCGACATGGCCCACGCGCTCGGTCAAGACCTCGGCGCGCGGGTCCAATTTATCGACAGCTCATTTGCCAAACTGATCGACGATGTCACGCACGACCGTTGCGATGTCGCCATGTTCGGCATCGGCATCACGCCGACGCGACAGGCCCAACTGCGCTTCACCGTGCCCCACCTCGTCAGCGACATTTATGCCGTCACCAGCAAGACGCATCGGCGCATCAAGAACTGGGAGGACATCGACAAGGCGGGTTCTGTGGTTGCTGTCGCCAAAGGCTCCTTGCACGTGGACGTGATGAAAAACAAGCTCAAGGCCGCCAAGTTGCTGGTGCTGGACACCCCCTTTGCCCGCGAGCAAGAAGTGCAATCCGGCCGGGCCGATGTCTTTATCACCGACTACCCCTACAGCCAGCGTTTTCTGACCAACGCCGACTGGGCACACCTGCTGTCGCCCCCCGGGCCTTTCCACCTGACGCCCTACGCCTACGCCCTGAAACCGGGTGACGACGCCTGGCATGCACGCCTTGAACGCTTTGCCCGCGACATCAAGCAGGACGGTCGACTGATGGCCTCGGCCAAGCGACACCAACTCGCCTCGCTCGTCGCACCATGATCGACACCGGCCCGTCATTGCGCAAGGCGGTCATTGGGGCACTGGCCCTGTTCATCTGCACCATGCTGGCCTTGACCGGCTTCACGATTCAAAAGTTGTACAAGGCCGACCTCCATGAAGGGTTTGAACTGGCACAGGAGAAAACCCGCAGCATTGAAGACTATTTAACGCAAACCCTGCGCCTGACCGAACTGGCCATGGCCCATGCCGGGCCGCCAGGCGATGGCCCGCTGGACCTGCGCGCGGTGGAGCGGTCCTTCAAGACCACGCTGCACCAGGCGCCCCATTTGCGCTCCATGTCCCTGCTCGATGAGCAGGGCCGCATTGTGGTGAGCTCCAACCCGGCCAATGTCGGCATCACGCTCAGCCATGACGACTACCTGCCGCCGGCCACCGACGCGCAAGCCCTGCTGCGTATTGGCCGCGCCTGGACCGGCCATGACTTCGAAGACGGCAAGCCGTCCACCGCCCAAGCCCCGGCAGAGCCCACGGACGCGTACTTTATTCCGTTGCTTAAAACACGCCCGTTCAACAACGGCACGGGCGATCGCACACTCAGCTTGCTGGTGGCGCTCAACCCGGACTACGTGATCAATCACATCCTGCAATCCTTCGACAACGCGCAGGGCAACATCGAGATACTGCGTTTTGACGGCAGCTTGCTGATGGACTCCAACCCGGCCTCGCGCGCGGGCTCACAACACAACCATGAGGAGCGCCGTATCGCGCTAAACCAGGTTGAATCCGGCCAATGGGAGCAAAATCTAGACTCCGGGGGAAAGGTCCTCAACGCCTACCGGGCGTCCCGGCTGTACCCCTTTGTGGTGATGACCCATTACCAGCACGATGTGGCCCTGGCCTCGTGGCTGGCCGAGGTCAAGACCATGCTTTGGCTGGTCATTCCGACCCTGTTGCTGGTCAGCCTGCTGGCGTTGCTGTTTTACCGCCGCCTGCTACAGCACCAAGCCTTGCAGCAGCAGGCGCAGTACGCGCAACACATCAGCGCCAAGGTGTTTGATGCCAGCGCGCAGGCCATCATCATCACGGACCACAAAGCCAACATTGTGTCGGTGAATGCGGCGTTTACACGCATCACCGGCTACAGCGCGGCCGAGGTGATCGGGCGCAACCCCCGGCTGCTGCGATCAGGTCGGCTGGGCAAGCCGTTCTACAAACAACTGCGGCACGCGCTGCAGCAGCACGGCATTTGGCAAGGTGACGTGCTGAATCGCCGCAAAAACGGCGAGCTTTTTGATACCCACGTCTCGCTGACCACCTCGCACAGCGGCACCGGCCAGCTTCAGCACTTTATTGCGGTTGCCACCGACATCACCGAGCGCAAGAAACTGGAAAACACCTTGAAAGAAAGCGAATTCCGTTGGAAATACGCGCTGGAAGGGGCGGGCGATGGCCTGTGGGACTGGAACATGGCCGACAACACCGTGTTTTTCAGCCTGCGTTGGAAAGAAATGCTCGGCTACGCAGTCGACGATATTGGCACCAGCCCGGATGAGTGGGAAAAGCGCATTCACCCCGACGACAAGGCCCGCACGCGGCAGGTGCTCGACGACTACCTGGCGGGCACAACACCGGCTTATGCCATTGAACACCGGGTCTTGTGCAAAGACGGCAGTTACCTCTGGGTTCTGGCCCGCGGCATCACCATCAACCACGACGCGCAAGGTCAACCACTGCGCATGATGGGGACCCATTCAGACATCAGCCAGCAGGTACGCGCCACCCATGAGGCGCAAGAAGCCAACCAGGCCAAGAGCCGTTTTCTGGCCACCATGTCGCATGAAATCCGCACCCCCATGAATGGCATTTTGGGCATGGCACAGCTGCTGCTCATGCCCACCACAGAGCGCGAGCGCGATGACTACGCGCGCACCATCCTCAGCTCCGGCCAGTCCTTGCTGGCCTTGCTCAATAGCATCCTGGACCTGTCCAAAATCGAGTCCGGCAAATTCCAGCTGGAAAGCACCGACTTTGACCCCGACGCGCTGATGGGCGAGACGCATGCCCTGTTTGCCGGCTCTGCCAAAAGCAAAAACATTGCCCTGCAATACCACTGGCGCGGCCCCGCCCCACAGCGCTATACCAGCGACGTCCACCGGCTGCGGCAAATGCTGGTCAATCTGGTCGGCAATGCCGTCAAGTTCACCACCCAAGGTCATGTTCACCTGCTGGGCACCGAGCTGGAGCGGGACCCGCACTCGGCGCTGCTGGAGTTTTCGGTCAGCGACACCGGGCTGGGCATTGCCCCCGACAAGCTGGATTTGCTGTTCAAACCGTTCTCACAAACCGACAACTCCATTACCCGCGAATTTGGCGGCTCCGGGCTCGGCCTCTCGATCGTCAGCAGCCTGGCCGAAATGCTGGGCGGCGATGTCGGTGTCGACAGCACCCCCGGTGTCGGCTCGCGGTTCTGGTTCCGCATCCGGGTCCCATGGGTCGCGGCCCAACACGGCCTTAACCCTGCGCCCCCCTTGATGGGCGCCGACACACCGGTCGAAACGGTCCAGCAACTCACAGGCCAAGTGCTGGTGGTGGAAGACAATCCGGTCAACTGCATGGTCATCACGGCGCTGCTAGCGCAGCTGGGCTTGGGCTTCGTTGTGGCGCAGGATGGTCAGCAGGCGGTCGAGGCCATCACCACACTGGGCGCGCGGCCCGATGTCATCTTGATGGACCTGCAAATGCCGGTGCTGGACGGCTATGGCGCCACCCAGCGCATCCGGCAATGGGAAACAGACACCCACAGCCCGCGCCTGCCCATCATCGCCTTGACCGCCGACGCCTTTAAAGAAGACCACGAGCGTTGCCTGGCCGTCGGCATGGACGATTTTTTGACCAAGCCGATTGCCCTGGATGCGCTGAAAACGGCACTCACCCCCTGGCTGCGCAGCACCCGGGTTACAGTACGCCCCACAGCGTCCGAGATGCAGTCCCTGGATGTGCACCAATGGGTGGCCCTGATCGATCAGATCACGCCCTTGCTGGAACAAAACAAATTCGATGCCCTGGGCTGCTTTGGCCAACTTCAGACCCTGGCCGCAGGCACTGAGCTTGCCGCTGAAATCGCAGACATCGGCCTCGACCTGGAAGCCTTTAAATTCACACTGGCGCTTGAACGCCTGCGCAGCACCGTCGCGCAACTAACAGAGAAACAACGGGTATGAAGCCGCAAAAATCCAGAATTTTGGTGATCGACGACACACCCGCCAATTTATTGACGCTGGGGGCGGCGCTGAGCCAGGAGTTCGACCTGCAAATCGCCACCTCGGGTGACATGGGCCTGGCACTGGCCGCCAACACCCCACCCAACCTGATCCTGCTGGACGTCATGATGCCGGTGATGGATGGTTTCGAGGTCTGCCGCCGACTCAAGGCCGATCCGCAGTTGCAGCAGATTCCGGTGGTCTTTGTCACCGCCCTGGATGAGCCCGCCTCCGAGGCCCAGGGCCTGGCACTGGGGGCGGTGGACTACATCACCAAGCCCATCAACGTCGAAATTGCGCGCCAGCGCATCCGCAACCTGCTGTACCGGGAACAGCTGCGCAAAGAAGTGGAGTCGCAACGCGACCTGCTTGATTTTCAGCTGGCGGAGCTGCGCACGGCCAAAGAAAACCTCCAGTTGGCAGCCACCGTGTTCACCCATGCCCGCGAGGGCATCATGATCACCAACGCCAACAGCCTCATCATCGACGTCAATGAAGCCTTCACCCGCATCACGGGTTATGAGCGCGCCGAAGTGATGGGCCAGAACCCGAGCCTGCTGGGCTCGGGCCATCAAAATGCCGAGTTCTTTGTCGACATGTGGCGCTGCCTGCGCGAGAACGGCTACTGGCACAGCGAAGTCTGGAACCGGCATAAAAACGGTACCGTCATTGCGGTCACGCAGACCATCAGCACCGTGCATGACGCCCAAGGCCAGGCCGAGCATTACGTCTGCCTGTTCTCGGACATCACGGCCAGCAAAGAGCACCAGCTCCAGCTGGAGCACATTGCCCACTACGACACCCTGACCAACCTGCCCAACCGCGCCCTGCTGGCCGACCGGCTGCGCCAAGGGCTGGCACAGGCCCAGCGGCGCGGACAATTGCTGGCGGTGGCGTACCTCGATCTTGATGGTTTCAAGGTCATCAATGACCGCTATGGACATGAAGCCGGTGACCAGTTGTTGATCACCGTCGCCACCCGCATGAAGCAGGCCCTGCGCGAAGGCGACACCCTGGCCCGCGTTGGGGGCGACGAATTTGTGGCGGTACTGGTCGATCTGGCCGATATGGACGTCAGCGTGC
>CAJAFJ010000660.1 GCA_903938955.1 uncultured beta proteobacterium
AAGCAACCCGTTCGACATCAACCCCTTGCGCCAATTTCTGGAAAATCAGATTGATTTCGAGGCTTTGTCCCGGCTTCAGACGCTCAAAGTGTTTGTGGTGGCTACGCGTGTCTCGACCGGTAAAGCCGAGGTGTTTTCAGGCAAACGGTTGACCGCTGACGCCGTCATGGCTTCCGCTTGTTTGCCACTGGCGTTTCGTGCGGTCGAAATTGAGGGCGACCATTTTTGGGATGGCGGCTACTCTGGCAACCCGGCCATGCACCCCTTGATTTACGAGTGCCGTAGCCGCGATATTTTGCTGGTACAAATTACCCCGATCAAGCGCGACAAACTGCCCACCAACAGCGCCCAGATCATGGACCGCATCAATGAAGTGACTTTCAACGCCGGCCTGATTGCCGAGATGCGCGCGATTGATTTTGTGAACCGTTTGCTGGCCGAGGGCAAACTGGACCCGGCCCGCTACAAAGATGTGTTGATGCACCGCATTGATGGCGGCGAGACGCTGGAGGCTTTTGCGGCGTCCACCAAAATATCCACCAACGCCAGCATGATCCATTCATTGCACGAGTTGGGCCGGGCCAATGCCAGTGCCTGGCTTAACCAGCATTTCGACGCGTTGGGTAAGCGCTCCAGTATCAGCATCAAGCACGACTACCTGGACGACCTGCGCATCCCCGGGTAGTTTGATCCGCAGTCTGCGGTGCGCCTTGGCACCGCCGCCTTGGGTTTAGCGTTGGCTGATGCGCAGTGACGGCCTGCGAGCATGGTTGGTTGCGTGCAGGTCGTCGAGTTTGAAGATGCTGACCACCTGCTCCAGGTGGCCGGCCTGGTCTTGCAAGGATTGCGCCGCGGCGGCCGCTTCTTCGACCAACGCCGAGTTTTGCTGGGTCACACTGTTCATTTCGGTGATCGCGTCATTGACCCGCTCGATGCCTGCTGTCTGCTCAGCGCTGGCGGCGGCAATGTCGCCCATGATGTCGGTCACGTGGCGAATACTGTCCACAATCTCTGTCATGGTGTTGCCGGCCTGATGCACCAGCGTGCTGCCCGCACTCACCTTGTCCACCGAGTCGCCGATCAAGGTTTTGATCTCTTTTGCGGCCTCGGCCGAGCGCCCGGCCAGGCTGCGCACTTCAGCCGCCACCACCGCAAAACCACGTCCTTGCTCACCCGCACGGGCGGCTTCCACCGCCGCGTTCAAGGCCAGAATATTGGTCTGGAACGCAATACCGTCAATCACACTGATGATGTCGACAATCTTGCGGGACGAAGCGTTGATCGAATCCATCGTGTCCACCACTTGCGCCACCACCGCGCCGCCTTTGACTGCGACCTCGGAGGCCGACCGCGCCATTTGGTTGGCCCGGCGTGCGTTGTCGGCGTTCTGGTTCACCGTGTTGGTCAACTCCTGCATGGAAGAGGCGGTTTTTTCCAGCGTACCGGCTTGCAACTCTGTGCGCTCTGACAGGTCCAGGTTGCCGCGGGCAATTTCACTGGAGGCGTTAAAGATGGATTCGGTCCCTTCGCGCACCTGGCCGACGATACGCACCAGGCTTTGGTTCATCTCTTTCAAGGCTTGCTGCAGGGCGCCCATTTCATTGTTGGCGTTGACTTCGATGCGCTGCGTCAGGTCGCCCGCGGCGATGTCGCGGGCCACTTCCACACCACGCTCCAGCGGTTGGGTGATGACTTTGCGGATGAACGGATAGATCAGCATCAGCACCGGAATGCAGGTGATGAGGGCGGCCAAAATGGATTTAAAGCGCTGGTCCGCCAGGTTGGCATTGACCTGGTCCAGCGACACCTTCATGCTGACCACGCCCAGCACCGTCTGTTCCGGTACTTGATGGCAGGTGGTGCAATCTTTGCCCAGCGAGCTCTTCAGGGCGAGCGCTGGCCGCACGGTGCGCAGGTACTCCCCTCGTGCATCGGTTTCGACCCGGCTTACCTCTTTGCCACTTTGAAGCACCTGTTGTTCAAGAGCGTCTGGATTGCCATCATCTTTGGCCGTGCCGACGCCAAAAATCTTGCTGACGCTTTCACCGCGCAGAACGCGTACATCGCGAATCGTGCCCAGCTGCTTGATTTGGTCGAGGAACACATCGCGCTGTGCCACCGTGCCGGTGACCATCATGCCCGTGAGTCCCGCCATGGTGGCGTTGTGCATGCTGAGTGAGAAGTCGTCCGCCTGCTTGAGTGCGGCCTCCCGGTAAACCACGCCTTGCCAGACAATGACCCCGGACCAGACGATGAGAAGTGCAACGCCGATTGTGACCAGCAGTTGGACCCAGATTTTGAATTTAGCGACGGGCAAAATAGTGATCCTTGCAGGTGCAGATAGTGAAACAACTAGTTTCAAACGTCGCATCTTAACGCGCGAAAAGCCGTTTCTTCAACGAAAAATTCGGCCTTGGGCTTCTGTTGCGCCAGATCATCAAGCCGGACATAGTGCACGGAATGGCGGTGGTTGCCGTGCAAAAGAAAAAACCAGCTGTGCGGGCCATGTGCGGGGAAGGCGGTCGTGTCAGGCGGCGTTGAAGCGGACACGATGCGCTTGAGAAAATTACGCATTGCAGCACGATGACGTCACCGCCGTTTGAGAAATTTCGAATGAAATGCACGAAATGATGAATCGACGGCGGTCGAATTGCCTCAAATGCGCGATCAGTCCGAGTGGCAGGGCCGCAAACAGAAAGTAAAACTGGCTCTATTCGTCTGAATTTTGCTGAATCGCCGATTTTTAAGTTCATTCCCTCGGTGTTTACCCTGGGAATTTCGAGGCTTTGTGTCTTGGTCTATTTTTTGGCAAGAAATTTGCATGGGTCAAGCGACCACAACCGTCACCCTCCTTAGCCAGCCCATCGGAGCCGAGGCTGTTTCACTTGGGCAGGCGCGTCCCGAGGGTATACAGCCTCTTGCGCCACTTTTTTTCAGGTCCTTCATCAGTTCAACAGAACGGTAGGGGGCATCAACGGGGACGTTTGTGTATTCGCCGATTTCATCCATTAAAAGTGAGACCACACTGTGAACCTGACCAAAAAGAAAATCAAAAGCCTGCTGGTGGCCAACCGCAGTGAAATCGCCATTCGCGTGTTACGCGCGGCATCCGAAATGGGCATCCGCACGGTCGCGATTTTCTCCAACGAGGACCGCTTTGCCCTGCACCGCTTCAAGGCCGACGAGTCCTACCTGGTCGGGGAGGGCAAGAAACCGATCCAGGCCTACCTGGACATTGCCGACATCATCCGCATCGCCAAAGAAGCCGATGTGGATGCGATTCACCCCGGCTACGGCTTTCTGTCCGAGAACCCGGACTTTGCCGATGCCTGTGCCGCCGCCGGGATTGCCTTTATCGGCCCCA
>CAJAFJ010000661.1 GCA_903938955.1 uncultured beta proteobacterium
CAAGGTGATCTCGCTTTTGCTTTGCAGCACCCGGTCGTACACCTGCAGCATGTACAGGGCAGGGGCCAGCAACAGCAAGTTGATCATGGCGCTGAACAGACCCACCGTTCGGAATGCACCCTTGAACGACGTCAGTACTTCCTTGAGTTCATTGGCTGTGGTGGGTCGGTCTTGTTTCATATTTCAGTGCTAAACAGAAATAGCCTGACGGGCTTTTTGGGCCCTGTTGGGGCAACAGGAACACAGATGAAAACTGATGGTGTCGTGAATTCAGCGACGCTGAATTGCGAGTTGTCAAACGTATTGACTTCTAGGGCCGCATTCAGCCATGTGGACGGTGTCGTCCTGGCCTACTAAGCCGAATAATCGAAGTTGACGCTGCCGCGCAGGAGGTGCTCTGACACCGGCACGTCTTTGCCCGCAAACACAATCACGTTGCCCTCTTTGTTGGCGGCTACCTCGGCGGTGTTGCCTTCAAAACTGCGGTTGATGCGGTCCATCAGCAGGCTGTACTGGGGGTGAAACCCGTGCAGGTTGACTGCCATCACGCCTTGCGCCAGCAACAGGGCGTGGCAGTGCTCATAAAAAAGCTGCGAGCCCAGTTGGGGCGGCTGGCCCGCCAGGTCGTAGCCGTCGACCAGCAGCACATCAAACTCGGCGGGGGCGTCGCGCACAAAATCGGCGCCATCGGCCTCGATCACTTTAAAGCGTTCGTTGTCGTCAGGCACCAAAAACTCACGGCGCAGGGCAATCACATGGGGGTTGATTTCGACCACCGTGATTTGGGTTTGGGGCAGTTTGCGGTAGCAATGCTTGGCCAGACTGCCGCCACCCAAACCGATCATGGCAATGTGCCGGGGGCGGCGGATGAGGCGCAAAAACCCCATCATCGTCTTGGTGTAATCGAGCTCCAGCGCGTCGGGCTGGTTGTTGCGCATCTTGCTCTGCAACTGGTCTTTGGAGAAGTGCAAGGACTTGCTGTTGTTCTCCTCCGAGATGAAGGGCACCACATGCCGGGGGCCGGCGGGCTTGAGCGGGTCTGACATGGTGGCTGCGACGTCAACGGGGTGTCTGGCCCTGTTTGGTGTAACCGGCCCGTTTACTTTTCAATCGCCAGCAATTCGACTTCAAACGTCAGCGTGGCATTCGGTGGCACGGCGGCACCGGCGCCACGCTCACCATAGGCGGTCGCGGGTGGGCAGGTGAGGGTGGCTTTGCCACCGACTTTGATGGTTTGCATGCCTTGCGTCCAGCACGGGATGACCCGGTTCAGCGGGAAGGTGGCGGGGGCGTTGCGCTTGTAGGAGCTGTCAAACTCTTTGCCGTCGGCCAGCGTGCCGCGGTAATGCACCTTGACGGCGTCGGTCGCCTTGGGGTTGGCGCCGGTGCCCACGGTGGTGTGCGTAATCTTGACGCCCGAGGGCAGGGTTTCAACCGCGGCATCGGCGGCCATGACGTGGCTGCCCAGCGTGGTGAGGGCTGCAAGGGTGATAAATTTGCAAAGTGTTTTCATGGGCTTGAATGACGGGTTTTGAGTGGGGTAAAACGTGACGAAAGGGCTGACGGCGTAGTTTACGGCAGGGCCTGGGGCGCTTTCAGCAGGCTCTCGTAATAGTGAAATGCATGGCAACTTTTGGCCCAGTGCGCGTTGGTGGATTTGCGGTCACCGACCCCAATCAGGGTGCGGCCCGTCGCTTTGAGCTTTTGCGCCAGCGGCATGAAGTCGCTGTCACCGCCGACGATCACGACGGTGCCGATCAGTGCGAAGCGGCCCATGTCTTCCAAAGCGTCCAGGCAGAGCCGAATATCCGCGCCATTTTTCGCCGAGGCGCCGGGCGGAAAGAGTTGAATCAGCTCGATGGATTCTTGTAACAGGGCCTCCCGGTAGCGGCCAAAAAACTGCCAGTTGCAGTAGGCCCGGTTGATGGCCAGCGGCCCATAGGTGCTGGTCAGCGTGGTGATGGCTTGCACGTCAATCAGCGGTTCCTGCAGCTTGAAGCGGCTATCGGGCTTGTTGTAGCTGCCTTCGCCGAGGCGCTCTTCCGACAGACTGGCGTGCAGGTTCTCAAAGTCCCAGTACAAGGCGACCAAGGGGGCGGACGGGTTTGGCGGGGTGTTCAACATGGCAGCAAGCGGTAAGTACAGGCGCGGCCTTCAGGCGCCCTGTTTTTCTGACAACAGGGTCTTCAGGTGGGTCAGCAAGGTGTCGCGCAGGCTATGCAGCGCGGGCAGCTTCAGCAGTGCCGGGGCGGTCTGGCCTTGGGCGTGCAGCACGCACATGACTTCCGCCAGGGCATGGGTCGCGATGTGCAGCGGCATGATTGCCTCGAACGCGGTTTGCCCGCCATAGCGCGCCTGCCCTTCGTGATCGAGCCATCGGCCGAAACGACATTCATGGGCATTGAGCGGGGGGGGAGTGCTGCGCTCATCCTTGAGCATGGCCTCCAGCGCCAGAACCCAGGCGCGGTGCTCGGCACTGGCAAAGAGCAAGGGCAAGTCAGCGCGCTCCACCGCAGGCAGATGGACCCAATCGGGATCGGTGCGCCAAGTCAGGGCCCAAGCAGGAAAAGCCTCGGCCGG
>CAJAFJ010000662.1 GCA_903938955.1 uncultured beta proteobacterium
GCAACTGAACCTGTGCTTGCGCATAGCGCTGCGCCTCAATCAAGGCGCGCGCGTAAGCCATGCGCACCTCGGGCTGCGGATGGCGATCAAGGTATTTTTGAACCAGCGCTTCAGCCTGTGGCGTTTTAGGGCTCATCATGGACAAGGCCAGTAACACGCTGTCGACGGAGGCGGGGTTGATCGCCAGCGCTTTGCGGGTCGCCTCCATGGCGCCCACGCTGTCCCCTGCTTCCAGGCGCATACGGCCGATGGCGGTCCAGGCGGCAGCGCCGGTCATGGGGGCCGACAGGTAGTCAGTCAACGCCCGCTCGACCATGGTGGCGGCCAGCTTTTTGTCCGTGGTTCGTACAAATAAACGGGGCAGGGTGGCCAGGAACGTAGCTCGTTCCTTGAGACTCGTACTGGCAATTTCCTGTTTAAGGGGCTCCAGCGCTTCGCCGACCCGGTTCAGGCCAATCAAAATCTGCAAGACATAACGATTGGCATCCCGGGAATTGGGCCGGGCCAATTTCCAGTCGCGTGCCGCCTTCAAAGCCGATTCACCGGAGCGTGCCTTGAGGGCGATGTCCACGGCGCGCTGGTACAGCCGTTCATCATTGGTTTTTCGGGCGGCGTCCAGCATCAGCGAATAACCTACACCGGGCTCGCCGTTGCGGGCATTGAGTTCGCCCAGCAAGAGTTGATAAAAGAGCTCGCCGTCGAGGGCCGAGGAGATGGGTTCGGCTACTTTGGCGTCGGGCGTTTGCGCATTGGCAGCCAGTGCCAAAACACAAAGAGCAAGAATTGAAAAGCGGTTGAAAAGCAACATCGGACCATAATAATCCATGTCTGCTAAATTACTTTGTCATGCCTGAATTACCTGAAGTCGAAGTCACGCGACTGAGTTTTGCCGACAAAATAGCCGGCGCCACCGTGCTGTCCATGCAAATGGGCAAGCCTTTGCGCTGGCCTTTGGGGTGTGATACCCATCAACTGGTGGGGAGAACCGTGCGGGCCGTGCGCAGGCGTGGCAAATATTTGCTGATTGATCTTGACCGCGGCTTGTTGCTGGTGCATTTGGGGATGTCGGGTAGCCTCAGTTTTGGTTTGCAAGTGCCACCTGTCGGCACCCATGACCATTTTTTGATGGTGACAAGCCAGGGCGCGTTGAAATTGAATGACCCGCGCCGATTTGGTGCCGTTGTGTTCGCCGGCAGTGAAGACGATCCCGTCGCACGCAAGCTCTTGGGCAAGCTGGGCATGGAGCCTTTGACCGATGACTTTGACCTGAATTTGTTCCATGCGGGGCTCAAGCGCCGCAAGACCGCTATCAAGCAGGTCTTGTTGGCGGGCGATGTTGTGGTCGGTGTCGGTAATATTTATGCCTCTGAGGCCCTGTTTATGGCGGGTATCCGCCCGACCTTGAGTGCCGCGCGTGTGAGTCGGCCACGGGCCGCCAAACTGCATGCCGCCATTCGGGATGTGCTGGCGCGGGCGGTGGCTTTGGGCGGCAGCACTTTGCGGGATTTTTCCAGTGCCAGTGGAGAAAATGGCTATTTCCAGCTGGATGCCATGGTGTATGGGCGGGACGGGCAGCCATGCCGGGTCTGCGGGACGCTCATCAAGTCGATTCGACAAGGTCAGCGTTCCACGTTTTACTGCCCGAACTGCCAAAAGACCTAGTCAGCATGGCGTGGCTCGGTGCTATATTGAAACATTGCGCGGAGGCTATTTGAGTACCACATTCAACGAAAAGTTTGATCAGCACGGGGTTTGGCGCCGGGAGTTTGCGCTTCGGCTAAAGCTGCTGGCCGAGTGGATGAAGGACCACGAGCTGCTGGATTCCGCCGTTGAAGAACGCCTGCGACGACTGGAAGCCCAGGTCCGCGTCGACAAGGTTATGGTGGCCTTTGTCGGTGAGTTCTCGCGTGGAAAATCCGAGCTGATCAACGCCATTTTCTTTGCCGGTTATGGCCGGCGCATCATGCCGGCCAGTGCCGGGCGTACCACGATGTGCCCGACCGAAATGGGCTATGACGCCGCTGTGCCCCCCTGTCTGCGCCTGTTGCCCATCGAAACCCGACTGCAACCCCAGGCCCTGATGGAATGGCGCATGGTGCCCGAGAAGTGGACCCGGATTGATCTGGATGTGAATGATCCCAAGCAGTTGTCGGGTGCGCTGGCCAAAGTCGCGGAAACCTGTCGCGTGACGCAAGAAGAGGCCCGGTCGCTGGGTTTCTGGCAGCAAGATGCGCCTGAAGATAACCCGAGCATGGATGCGCAGGGTTTGGTAGAAGTCCCCAAGTGGCGGCATGCCCTTATTAATATTGCACACCCCTTGTTGAAGCAGGGCTTGGTAATTCTGGATACGCCGGGGCTCAATGCCATTGGTGCCGAGCCCGAGCTCACCGTCAGCCTGATTCCGCAGGCGCATGCCGTGGTGTTTATTTTGGGCGCCGACACGGGCGTGACCAAGTCCGACCTGTCCATTTGGCGCGAGCATTTAACGATGGACACCGAGTCGGCCAAAACCCGCTTGGTGGTCCTCAACAAGATTGACACTTTGTGGGATGCACTGAGTTCACCCGCCCAGGTGCAGGAGCAGATTGATCGTCAGCAGGCGTCCACCGCCGAAATTTTGGGTATTTCGGTCGAGCAGGTGATTCCAGTGTCCGCGCAAAAAGGCCTGGTTGCCAAGGTGACGGATGATGCCGGCTTGCTGGCGCTCAGTCACTTGTCGAAACTTGAAGAGGTGCTGGCCCGCGACATCATGGGGCAGCGACAACACATGCTGGGGTCAGCCGTGGCCAGCGGCATTTCAGATTTGCGAACCGAGGCGGGCCGCGTGATCAATATCCGTCGCCGCGATCTGACCGAGCAGATGATGGAGCTCAAAGGTCTCCAGGGCAAAAATTCGGCGGTGATCAAGAATATGCGTTCCCGCATTTCGCAGGAGCAGGCTGAGTTTGACTTGGGCGGCGCCAAAATCCATGCCGTGCGCTCGGTTCACATGAAACTGCTGCGCGAGATTTTTGCTATTTTGGGCCCCATCACGCTCAAACAAGAGATGGCGCAACTCTCTGGCATGTTGCTCCAAAAAGGGCTCAAGCTGGGGGTTAAAAAAACCTATGGCGAAACCTTTGCCCGCTTGCGTGCGCATGTGGGGCAAGTTCAGTCCCTTTGTTCAGAAATTCAAGTCATGCTGGCCGCGACCTTCAAGCAATTGAATGCCGAGCACGGCTTTTCGTTGCAGGCACCGACCGAGCCACCCATGACCGCTTACCTGCATGATCTTGATATGGTGGAGCGCAGTCACCTTCAGTACCTGGGGATTGGCAATGCGTTCCGGCTGGCGCAGCCCGAGTTTGCCGAGAGATTGGTGCGGGCTCTGTCCAACCGGCTGCGCGTTATTCATGAGACCGCGTTGGGCGATATTGAGCTTTGGAGCAAATCAGCGGCCGCGCAACTTGATGCCCAGTTGCGTGAACGCCGCCGCAACTTTGGTCGGCGTCTGGATGCGATTGACCGCATCCAGCAAGCTTCGGGAGGGCTCAATGACCGGATTGGCGAGATCGAAGTGCAGGGCGACGCTCTGAATCAGCTCAATCTCAAGCTGTCAGAGTTGACCGACTATTTATTGAATGCAAGCCATGCCGTGCGCCCTGAGCCGGTTCAGCTTCTTGAACGGGTTTGACTGCCGGTGGTACAAAATTTTGCGATAGAAGTGGTGCAATGGCAGAAAACGCACGGAAGAAATGATCTGCCCTGGCAAAACACACGTGATCCGTATCGGGTCTGGTTGTCCGAGATCATGCTGCAGCAGACGCAGGTGGCCACGGTGCTGGAGTATTTTCCGCGGTTTTTAAATCGATTTCCTGACGTGGGCGCGTTGGCGGCGGGCACGCTGGACGAGGTGCTGGGTTTGTGGAGCGGGCTAGGTTATTACAGCCGCGCCCGCAATCTTCATCGCTGCGCGGTGGACGTGATGGCGCTGCACGCCGGGGCTTTTCCGGCAACGGCGCAACAACTGCAAACCTTGCCAGGCATCGGCCGCTCAACGGCGGCGGCGATTGCCTCTTTGTGTTTTGCCGAGCGGGCGGCCATTCTGGATGGCAACGTGAAACGGGTGCTGACCCGTATGCTGGGTTTTGAGGCCGACCTGGCGCTCGCCGCCAACGAGCGGCAGTTGTGGGAGGAAGCCATGCGCTTGTTGCCTGTGACGGACCTGCAGAACGCCATGCCGCGCTACACGCAGGGCGTGATGGATATGGGCGCTACGTTGTGTACTTCCAAAAAACCAGATTGCGACCGGTGCCCCGTGGCGTCGATGTGTGCGGCCAAGGCGCAGGGGCAGCCTGAGCGCTACCCGGTGAAGACGCGAAAACTCAAGCGCAGTGCGCAGTCCATTTGGTTGCTGTGGGCGCAGACCGATGAGGCGGATGTGTGGTTGAGCAAGCGACCCAGCCCCGGCGTTTGGGCTGGTCTGTACTGCTTTCCCTTGTTTGACAGCCGAGAGGCGCTGGAAGCGGCGCTGCCCGCCAGCGTCTTGGCCAGGTTGATTGACGCCCCCGTTTTCACCCATGTGTTGACGC
>CAJAFJ010000663.1 GCA_903938955.1 uncultured beta proteobacterium
CGTGAGTTCGAATCTCACCGCTTCCGCCAAAAAATAAAAAAGCTCTTGTATATCAAGGGCTTTTTTTTGGCCTAAATTGGAGTCCACAACGTTGGGAGACACCTTGTCAAATAACATTCACCGCATTGCCATCTGCACCGGGGGCGGCGATGCTCCGGGTTTGAACGCTGTCATTCGCTCCGTGGTCGTTGCGGCCACCAACCGGGGTTGGGAGTGCTATGGCATCCGGGATGGCTTTAATGGCATCCTTTTTCCTGAGCGTTATTCAGAGGGTGGCGTATTTCGGCTCACTCTGGAGCGTGTCCGGGGCATTGCACATTTGGGCGGCACCATTCTGGGCACCACCAACAAAGGCAACCCGCTGCATTTCCCGATGAAGATGGCGGACGGTTCGACCAAAGACGTTGACCGCACCGATGAAATCCTCGATTTCTTCGCCAAGAAAGAACTCGACGCGCTGGTCTCCATCGGGGGTGACGGCTCGCTCACCATCGCCAATGCGCTGCATGAAAAAGGCTTACGTGTGGTCAGCGTGCCTAAAACCATCGACAACGATCTGGACAAGACGGTCACCACCTTTGGCTTTGATACGGCGGTGGCCTTTGCCACCGAATGTCTGGACCGGTTGCACAGCACGGCGGAGAGCCACCAGCGGGTGATGGTGGTCGAGGTGATGGGCCGTTACGCGGGCTGGATCGCGCTGCACACCGGCATTGCCGGCAATGCCCACGCCATCCTGATTCCCGAAATTCCGTTTGATCTGGACAAAGTGGCGGCCAAAATTGTGAGCCGCGATGTGGAGGGCCACCCCTACACCATTGTGCTGGTGTCCGAAGGGGCAGAACCGCTGCATGGCCACCGCGAGGTGCTGGAACAGGCGGAGATTGGTCACGCCGAACGGCTGGGTGGCATTGGCGAACAAATTGGCAAGTCGCTACAAGAGCTGACCGGCAAAGAAACGCGCGTCGTCGTGCTGGGCCACTTGCTGCGCGGTGGCAGCCCTACCGCGTTTGACCGCTTGGTCGCCATGCGCTTTGGCACGGCGGCGGTACGTGCGCTGGCCGAAGGACAAACGGGTGTCATGGTGGCGCTGGCGTTTCCGGATGTGAATTACGTGGCACTGAAAGAGGTCGCAGGTCACATGAAAGGCGTTCCCCTGGATTGCGATACCGTGCAGACGGCACGTGACCTCGGTATTTCTTTCGGCGATTAAGAGGCTGGCACCTAACCCCACAAATCCAATGGCGGCTCGGTGACCACGGCGCGCAAGATGTCGGAGCGCGACACAAAGCCCACCACCAAACCCTGCTCATCCACCACCGGGAGCCCCGGCAAGCCGGTGTCCAGCAACACACGCGCCACGCGCCGGATATCGGTAGCAGGCGCCACACTCGGCACCGGCGTTGACATGATGTCCGTCACGCTCTGTGCCAGCACGGCCCGCCACGCCAGGGCATGACTGTCAGGCGCGGGTAGTCGGTCGGGACGCAGCAGATCAGCGCGTGAAAGCAAGCCCACCAAAGTAAGTGCTTCATTCACCACCGGGGCTTGGCCCACACTGTGCCTGGCGAGAATTTGCCAGGCCTCCAACACGGTTGAGCTGTCCGGAATGGTGATCACGACGCGGCTCATCAGTGAATCCACCAGGCTCAAGGGATGGCGTGGCAATTCAATTTTTTGGGATTGGGCGTAAGCCGCCAGTGCGCTTCGGTGCGCCTCGTCACGGGGTGCGGACGCACGGGCGTGGCCTGCAAAAGCGCCGGGCGACGACGTGAATGCGTCTTGGCCATCTTGCACAACGGCTGTGACCGCATTGGTGCGAGCGACGGCACTGACACTGCCGATCTGACGCAACTGCTCCAGCGAGCCACGAAACAATTGACCTCCAACGCCATAGACAGAGAACATCGCGCAGCCCTTTCATGGTTGAGCAGAACTATAGCGCGGCAGCCCGACCCGACGCGAAAACGTCAGCGCTGCGGCGGCAAGAACAGCGACTGCAAGTCGTTCAGAAAATCGTAGCCGCGCACGCTAGGTTTGACGCTGACAAAATCGCGGTCGATCAAGCCTTTGCGCTCGGCTTCTGCCAGCCCCTTTTGAATCGCGGTCACGGCCAGGCCGGTGCGCTCCGAAAACTGCTGCAGGCTAAAGCCGTCTTTCAAACGCAAGGCGTTCAGCATGTACTCAAACGGCAGATCAGCACGGCTGATTTCCTCGCTTTGAGCCACACAGTGACCCGCGAGCGCCTGCGCCATGTACAAGCGGGGTTCACGAAAGCGCACTTGGCGCACCACCCTGTGGGCAAAACTGAGCTTGCTGTGCGCGCCCGCGCCCAGCCCCAGGTAGTCACCAAACTGCCAGTAATTGAGGTTGTGGACACAACGGTGACCGTCTCGGGCGTAGGCCGACACTTCATAGCGGTTCAAGCCGGATTGCCCGGTCATCTCGGTAATGAGGTCGAGCATGTCATAGGCCGTGTCTTCCTCGGGGATGACCGGCGGAAACTTGGCGAAATAGGTGTTGGGCTCAATGGTCAGGTGATAAATCGAAATGTGCGGTGGCGCCAAAGCCAAGGCGGTGGCCATGTCTTCTTTCAGATGGGCCAGCGTCTGGCCCGGCAGCGCGTACATGATGTCCAGGTTGAAAGTTTCAAAAGCTTGCGCCGCTTCTTCGACCGCCGCCAGCGCTTGCGAGCGATCATGCACGCGGCCCAGGGCTTTCAAAAAATCATCATTAAAGCTTTGCACCCCCACCGACAAGCGGGTCACACCGGCCGAGCGGAACGCCCTGAACCGGTCTTTTTCAAAGGTGCCCGGATTGGCCTCCAGCGTGATCTCGCAGGCGGGTGCCAGCTTCAATCGCGCCCGGATGCCGCCCAGCAAACGGTCAATGGCCTCGGGAGAAAACAGGCTGGGCGTACCGCCACCGATAAAAATACTGTGGACCGTGCGGCCCCAAATCAAGGGCAGAGCAGCTTCCAAATCGGCCATCAAGGCGTCAAGGTAGCGCTGCTCGGGCAGGTCGACGGCGCGCATTTCATGCGAATTGAAATCGCAATACGGACATTTTTTGAGGCACCACGGCAGATGAATATAGAGCGACAGCGGTGGCAACGCCGTCAGCTGCAGCATGCCGGGGCGCATGTAATGTTGAACGTCTTGTTGGATCGGCGCGTCTTCCGGACGTTCGACAGACAGGGGTTTGATAGGGATCATGCTCAAGGTACTTTAAAGCCAGCGCTCACGCATCAAGTCCACCATGGCCCGGGCAGCGCGCCCGCGATGGCTGTTGGCGTTTTTGACTTCGATCGGCAATTGGGCAAAGGTCTGGCCAAATTCGGGGATAAACATCACCGGATCAAAGCCAAAACCATTGGTGCCCACCGGCTCGCGGGCAATCTCGCCCACCACGCGCCCCACGGCAATCAGGGGCTCCGGGTCTTGGGCGGAGCGCACGGCCACGAGCGTGCTCACCAAAGCGGCACGGCGGTTGTCCATGCCGCTCATTTGCTCCAGGAGGGCGCGCACGTTGTTGCTATCGCCTTTTTCATAGCCAAACCGGGTCGCGTAATACGCGGTGTCCACCCCCGGCAAACCACCAAAGACGTCGACACACAAACCGGCATCGTCCGCCACGGCCGGCAAGCCGCAGAGCTGGGCTGCGTGACGGGCTTTGGCCAACGCGTTTTCAACAAACGTATGAAACGGCTCGGCCGCCTCCGGAATGCCCAGGTCGCCCTGCGCCACCAACGCAAACCCCAGCGGCGCAAACATGGCGCGCAGCTCGGCTAATTTGCCCTGGTTATTGGATGCCAGAATTATTTTCATAAAGTACGGGTCAAGCCCTGATCTGTAGACGTTGAAAGCTCTTAATTTAATAGCGATTGCTGCTGCAGCGCCACCAAGTCGCCGATGCCTTTTTCGGCCAACGCCAGCAAGGCATCCATTTCTTGGCGCGAAAATGCCACACCTTCGGCGGTGCCCTGCACTTCCACAAAATGACCGGCCCCGGTCATCACCACATTCATGTCGGTATCGCAGGCCGAGTCTTCGGTGTACTCCAGATCCAGTAAAGCCGTGCCCTGCACAATGCCGACCGAGATGGCTGCCACAGGGCCGAGGATAGGCGACGCGCTAAGCTTGCCCTGCGCTATGAGCCAGTTGACGGCATCTTGCGCGGCCACAAAAGCGCCGGTGATAGCGGCGGTGCGGGTGCCACCATCGGCCTGCAGCACATCGCAATCGAGATGAATCGTGCGCTCGCCCAGTTTGGCAAGGTCAAACACTGCGCGCATGGAGCGCCCGATGAGGCGTTGAATTTCCTGGGTACGCCCACTTTGTTTGCCACGCGCCGCTTCACGGTCGTTGCGGGTGTGCGTGGCACGCGGCAGCATGCCGTATTCGGCCGTGACCCAGCCCTCGCCGCTGCCTTTTTTATGGCCCGGCACTTTCTCTTCGACCGATGCGGTGCAGAGCACTTTGGTGTTGCCGAATTCGATCAATACCGAACCCTCCGCGTGCATGGTGTAAGCGCGGGTGATGCGCACGGGGCGCAGTTGGTTGGTAGCGCGTGCGCCGCTTCTAACAAAATGACTCATGGTGTTCAATCAGTAAACGGGCAGACGCTGAATGCGGCCCGGGTTGGGGACGACGATCCGACAGTTCAGCTCTTTTTAGCGGCCGACCGGCGAATGGCCTCGTTAATTTCGGCAATGGAGCGCTCAATGGCCGCTTCGTCCATGTCTTCCAGACTGGAATCGGGCCAACCGGCCTGCACGGTGGAGGCAAACACACCGGCGCCGACGGTTTCGGTCGACATACTGAGCCCGGAGGATTCAAATTCGTCAGGGGTTTCCCATTCCAGAGCAATGCACGTCACGTTGTCGCTGCCATTGCCGCCAATCCGCAGGGCCATTTCAACCAGATCAGGAACCGCCTCGCTGACGGCTTTGTGACCCAAATGGTAGGCAATATCCTCATCCTGCACACTGCCCCACAAGCCATCGGAGCACAGCATGAGCTTGTCGCCCTGCTGCAAAGCGACCGGTCCTGTGATATCAAACACCGGCTTGATCGGGGAGCCCAGGCAGGTAAACAACACATTGCGATTGATGTGCTTGGGCACCTTCATCGTGGCAGCGGCCGCCTGGCTTTGCTCCAGAAATGAATGGTCCCGGGTGCGCGCCAACAGTTCACCCTGGCGCACCAGGTAAAAACGGGAATCCCCGCAATGAATCCAGGTCACAAACCCGGCCTGCACCACGGCCGCCACCAGCGTGGTGCGGGGGGTGTCACGCAGCCCCTTTTCCACTGAATAACGCAAAATTTGACTGTGCGCCGCCAGCAGCGCGGCGGTCAAAAAGGCCGGTATGTCAGCCAACTTCGGCTTGGCCTCTCTTTGGAACTGGGCCGCGATGGTTTGCAACGCAATTTGGGCCGCGACCTCGCCCAGCGGGTGCCCACCCATGCCGTCCGCCAGTAGAAAAACACCTGAACCACGGGTGTAGCAGTACCCCATGCGATCTTCATTTTTCTCACGCCCCCCTTTTCGACTGACCTGAAAAACAGAAAATTTCATTTGGTTTTTGCCCCCATGCCTGTGGCTTTTTGGACATTCTTTTTGGTATCCGACACCAGGGTGTCGAACTGAAGGCGAACTTTTTCCCCCACACTCAACGGGGTGTAACGGCGCTCCCCCTCACGACCGAGCTCCTTTTGCAAAGCAAACACGGATTGGGGCCTTGAGAGTGGATCGAGCGACATGCACCACTCCACCACCTCGATCAAGTTGTCAGAATAAACCCCGCGCAAACGTGACAGCGCCGTGGCGATACGGTCTTTTTCTACCCGCTGCGGTGCCTCGTTGGGGGGGTAGCCCTGCATACAGGCGTACATGCAGGCGCCAATCGCATAAATATCGGTCCACGGCCCCATGGAACTGTCGCGACGGTACATCTCAGGCGCGGCAAACCCGGGGGTGTACATGGGACGGATGAAATTGCCTTCCTTGCTCAATACCTCACGCGCAGCGCCAAAGTCAATCAATACCGACTTGTTGTCATCCGTGATGAAGACATTGGCGGGTTTGATGTCCAAATGCAGCATCTTGTGCTGGTGAACAATGCGCAAGCCTCGCAGTATTTCATCAAACAGCGAGCGAATGGTGGATTCTCGAAACACCTTGGGTTGTTTGAGATCACGGGCCGTGATGATGAAGTCTTGCAGGGACGCGCCCTCAAGGTAGTTCATCACCATGTAAACCGTCTCATTTTCCCGAAAAAAGTTCATCACACTCACCACCGAGGGGTGTGAAATTTGGGCCAGGGAGCGCCCTTCTTCAAAAAAACTTTTAAGACCGATCCGGTACAAGGACAATTTTTCGGGCTGGACTTGCGGCAGCAATTCACCCGGGGCACGCGTCGCCAGCGAAGACGGCAGGTATTCTTTGATGGCGACCTGCTGGTCATCCGCATCCACCGCCAGATACACCACGCCAAAGCCACCCGCCGCGACTTTGCGCACAATGCGGTAACCCCCTATCCGGGTGTCTGGGGGGAGTGGAGCGGGTTTGACCTTTGACATAATTTTTGACTAAACCCCCATCTGGCCCGCCGGAACCGGGTTATTCTCAGGCACATTTCATTGATCGAAGAGTTCAAATGCCAGTTTACAGCATGACTGGCTATGCCAGTGCGCAGCACAGCACAGCCAATTCCACCCCCGAGCTCGAATCCAAAACGGCACCGTCCAGCCATCTCGGCCTGGAAATACGGTCAGTCAACAGCCGTTTTCTTGACCTGACTTTCAAGTTGCACGAAGAGTTGCGCCAGTTCGAACCCGCACTGCGTGAACGCCTGACCGCACGTCTCAAAAGAGGTAAGGTCGAAGTCCGCGCCTCGATTGAAAGCAATGCACAAAGTTCGGTGACGGACCCATCGCCGCGCCTGCTTCAACGCCTCAACGCGGTGCAGGACAACGTCAAAGCCTGGCTACCCAACGCCACTCCTTTGAGCGTGGCGGATGTCATTCGTCTTTCTGCCAACGACCATGTCTCCACCCATGACTGGAGTGAGGACATTGTGGCAATCGCCGAAAAAACACTGACCGAATTGCTGTCCGCCAGAGAGCGTGAAGGCGCCAGACTGGCCACCATGTTGCTGGACCGTATCAGCCAACTGCGAGGGTTGGTGGACCAAGCGGGGCCGTTGGTGCCGCAACTGGTCACCCAGCAGCGCCAGCGCTTTCTGGATCGCTGGAAAGAGGCCATGGCCTTGACAGAAGGGGCCATCCTGCCCGAAGCGGCGCAAGACCGGGCACTGACAGAAGCCACGGCGTTTGCCATTCGCATTGATGTTGCCGAAGAAATCACCCGCATCCATTCACACTTGGACGAGCTTGAACGCCTCATCACCAAAGGCGGCGAGATTGGCAAGCGGCTCGACTTTCTGATTCAGGAATTACACCGCGAAGCCAACACCATGGGCTCGAAATCAGCGGCCCTAGAGTTGACCCATATTTCGGTCGACATGA
>CAJAFJ010000664.1 GCA_903938955.1 uncultured beta proteobacterium
CCCCGCCATCAAGGCGCTGAACCCCGGTCTGGCTTTGCCAGATGCGGATATTGCCCCTGTTCGCCGTGCCGATGGCTCAGGCACCACCTTCAACTTTACCAACTACCTGAGCCGCGTGCATCCTGAGTGGAAGACGAAAGTGGGCGAGGGTACAGCCGTCAACTGGCCAGTGGGCGCAGGTGGCAAGGGCAACGAAGGCGTGGCTGCATTTGTCGGTCGTCTGCCTAATTCGATCGGTTATGTCGAGTACTCGTATGTCAAGCAAAACAAGATGACTTACACGCTGATGAAGAACAAAGATGGCGTGTTTGTGGCCCCTGATGATCTGACCTTCAAGGCGGCAGCTGCGGGTGCTGAATGGAACAAGTCCTTTTACCAGCTGATCACGAACCAGCCCGGTAAAAACGCCTGGCCCATCTCGACGGCCACGTTTATCCTGATGCACGTCAAACAAGACAAGCCAGCCGCCGCCACTGAAGCTTTCAAATTCTTTGCTTGGGCATTAAAAAATGGCCAAGCCAGTGCCGCTGCACTGGATTACGTGCCCATGCCTGATTCCGTGATTGGTGCCATCGAAAAGGCCTGGAGCCAGACGACTGACGCATCCGGCAAGCCGGTGGCCTTGAAGTAAGTCGGGTACTGAGTTCTCAAACCGTTTAAAGGAGCAGGTGCGTGTCAACTACACTTCCGGCAAATCAGATCCCCCTTAACCAGACTGCCGAGATTTCCGGGCGTGCCATGACCAAACCTCCTTCCCTTAAAGCGGCTCGTTCCGGGCCGATGGCTGACCGAATCTTTGGCTGGTTAGCCAAGGCTTCGGCCGGTTTCACTCTGCTCACGCTGTTTGCCATTCTGGCCTCGCTGGCAGTGAGTGCGTGGCCGGCCATCGACAAGTTCGGGCTTGGTTTTTTCACCAGCACCACCTGGGACCCCGTCAAGGAGGAGTTTGGTGGCCTGGTGATGATTTACGGCACCTTGATGACCTCGTTCATCGCCTTGCTGATTGCCGTGCCGGTCAGTTTTGGCATTGCCTTGTTTTTGACCGAACTGGCCCCGTCGTGGCTGAAGCGCCCGCTGGGCACCGCCATTGAGTTGCTGGCTGCTATTCCGTCAATTGTTTACGGCATGTGGGGTTTGCTGGTGTTTGGGCCGCTGCTGGCCACTTACGTCCAGCAGCCTTTGCAAGCCCTGTTTTCAGGGGTGCCCTACCTGGGTGCCTTTTTCTCCGGCCCGCCCGTCGGCATTGGTATTTTGTCTGCGGGCATTATTCTGGCCATCATGATCATTCCGTTCATTGCTGCGGTGATGCGCGATGTGTTTGAGGTGACCCCGACCTTGCTCAAAGAGTCTGCTTACGGACTGGGAGCCACCACCTGGGAAGTCGTGGCCAAGGTGGTCTTGCCTTACACCAAAGCCGGCGTCGTCGGCGGCATCATGCTGGGACTGGGGCGCGCCATTGGTGAGACGATGGCGGTGACCTTCGTCATCGGCAACTTTAACCAACTCGATTCTCTCAGCCTGTTTCAAGCGGCCAACAGCATTACCTCGGCGCTGGCCAATGAGTTTGCCGAAGCGGGCGAAGGCTTGCACCAAGGCGCTTTGATGTACCTGGGACTGGTGCTGTTTTTCATCACCTTCGTGGTGTTGACACTGTCAAAAATCCTGCTTTCGCAGTTGAAGAAAAACGAAGGAGTCAAGACATGACGACCCCTGGCATGGCAACGCCATCCTCCGCCCTTGAGCACGTTCGTGAAGCGCGCTATGCACAGCGCAAGCGAGTCAACCAAGTCGCCCTGACCCTGTCGATGCTGGCGATGGTCTTTGGCTTGTTCTGGCTGACCTGGATTTTGTATGAAACCGTCCGACTGGGTATCGGCGGGCTGACGATGGACACCCTGACCCAGATGACGCCACCGCCCAATGACGAGGGTGGATTGGCTAATGCGATCTACGGTTCGTTTTTGATGGTGTTGCTGGCGACGTTTGTCGGCACGCCGATTGGTGTTCTGGCCGGTATTTATCTGGCCGAGTTCGACACCAAAAGCTGGCTTGCGGCGACCACGCGTTTTGTCAATGACATCTTGCTGTCCGCCCCCTCGATCGTGATCGGTTTGTTTGTCTATGCCGTGGTGGTGACACGCTTTAAATCGTTCTCGGGCTATGCCGGTATCGTGGCGTTGGCCATTATTGTGATTCCGGTGGTGATTCGCACCACCGAGAACATGCTGCAACTAGTGCCGCCAGGTTTGCGCGAAGCCGCTTATGCGCTGGGCGCCCCTAAGTGGAAAGTGATTTTGAGCATCACCTTGCGCTCGGCCCGCGCCGGCGTTGTCACCGGCGTCTTGCTGGCGGTGGCCCGTATCGCCGGTGAGACCGCTCCCTTGTTGTTTACCGCTTTGAGTAACCAGTTCTGGACATCGAGCCTGAGTCAGCCGATGGCGAGTCTGCCGGTGACGATTTTCAAATTCGCCATGAGCCCCTATGAAAACTGGCAAAAACTGGCTTGGGCCGGTGTCTTCATCATCACGCTGACGGTTTTGGGCCTCAACATCCTTGCCCGGGTTTTGACCCGAAGCAAGGACTGAGCGACCTCCTGATCCATTTTTTTTAAAAAAGACCCAACATGACCTCTGCTATCGCCACACCCGAGCGAACAAAGATATCCGTCAAGAACCTTGATTTTTTCTACGGCAAGTTTCACGCGCTGAAGAACATCAATCTGGAGATT
The DNA here is from genome assembly GCA_903938955.1 of uncultured beta proteobacterium. Next base: position 2,729 of record CAJAFJ010000664.1, read on the forward strand.
CCGGAAAACAAAGTCACGGCGTTCATCGGTCCGTCCGGCTGCGGTAAATCGACCCTGTTGCGTGTGTTCAACCGCATGTTCGAGTTGTACCCGGAGCAACGCGCTGAAGGTGAAGTCATTCTGGATGGTGAAAATCTGTTGACCAGCAAACAAGACGTGGCCCTGCTGCGTGCCAAGGTCGGCATGGTGTTCCAGAAGCCGACACCGTTTCCGATGTCGATCTTTGACAACATCGCGTTTGGCGTCAAGTTGTTCGAGTCGCTCAATGCGTCCGATATGGAAGAGCGGGTGGAATGGGCCTTGCGCAAGGCCGCCTTGTGGACGGAGGTCAAAGACAAGCTGAGCCAAAGTGGCTCCAGCCTGTCAGGCGGCCAGCAGCAGCGCTTGTGTATTGCCCGTGGCATCGCCATCAAGCCCGAAGTGTTGTTGTTGGACGAGCCCTGTTCCGCGCTGGACCCAATTTCTACCGCCAAGGTTGAA
>CAJAFJ010000665.1 GCA_903938955.1 uncultured beta proteobacterium
ACGCTCGCGCTCGCGGGCATCGCCCTATCACTCACTTGCTCTATATAAAAGGTTGGACAGTATGGACACTAGGACAGCAAATAACGATGTTCAAGCCAAGATTGAAGAGATCAAGCGCTTCATGCCTGCGACCTATGCGGCCATCTTGGCCAAGGCTGCTGTCGTGGGTAATGAGGTGTTTGTGTGGGTGCGCCGGGGGTTGCGTGGTGAGCCCAATTGCTTCTTCGCCATTGAGGGGTCGCGGGTGGTGGGTCAGCCGTTTAACCGGGGTGATGTTCGCAGTGAGCTGGTGCGCTGGCAGGGCTTGTATGGCGCGGTTGATGTGGTGTTTTTTGCAACTGAAGGGGTGTTCTGATGGCTCGCATTGATTGGGTGAAGTTTCGGTTGAATAACTGGGCGCTGTGGAAGGTGCGGGACAGTAGTGGTGGGCTTGGGTATGCCACTTGCTCGGTGCTGCTGAATGAGCCGGTAGATGGCCACCGTGAGTTGATGGGCACCATTGAAGACACTGATGCCGTGCTGACGAATCAGGCGGTGGAGGCGTTGCGGCCTGCTCGCCAGCATTTGTACGAGACGCTGCAGTTGATCTACATTGAGGGCATTGGCGTCAAGATGACGGCACGGCGCATGGCGCGTGCTGAATCGACTATCAAGGCCAACCTGGATGCGGCTGATCATGCGTTGTCGATCTGGTTTCGTGAGCGCGATGAATTGAGAAAGTAGTTTTACTACATAGACTTATTTGATACATTTCAGGCATTCTGTGGAATTTGTGCGTTTAGTGCAGATTCACAAAACCCATTAACCCCGTCAGGCTCATGTCTCGCGGGGTTTTTCTTTGCACTCACGAGTAGGCGGCTGTGTCCTGGTGTGCATCGTATAGAGTGACACGCATGGCACTGGCGAGGCCTTCACGCATCAATCAGCCTATCAACTACCACCGGCTCAGCAATGAGCGCCGTAGAACGTAAGCGGCATTAACACTATGGCTAAAGCAGCACCCAAACCTTGCGGCCATCCTGGTTGCGGTGTGATCGTTAAGGACGGCACAAGCCGCTGCCCAAAGCACTTCCGTGAAGCCTGGGCAAAGAAGCCCACTGCCACCAAGCGTGTGACAGGCCGCAAGTTGCAAGCCATGCGGGCTGCTCTGTTCAGCAACAACCCTTTGTGCATTGAGTGTGAGCGCCTTGGTCGCATCACGCTGGCTACCCAGCGTGACCACATCATCCCGCTTGCTGAGGGTGGCAAGGATGATGACGACAACGTGCAAGGCTTGTGTCATGTATGCCACGAGGTCAAGAGTCATGACGAGAAGTTGCGAGGGCAGCAGCGTCGCACCTGGTAGGGGAGGGGCGGGTCTAAAGTCTGGAGCACACAGACCGGAAACCGACCGCTTCCCTCTTTTTTCACACGCGCAAGTAATGGGAGGGGGGGTATCCCGCTGCCGTGGGTGAGAGCCCCATTTTCAATAACGTAACAAGGATTTTTTACCATGACCGGATCACGCGGGCCACTGCCGAAGCCTGCCGCGCTCAAGTTGCTGGAGGGTAACCCCGGCAAGCGAGCACTGAACCTGTCTGATGGGGTAAATCCGCGTGTCGAAATTCCGTCGCCGCCCAAGCATCTTGGTGTGGAGGCAAGAAAAGAATGGAAGCGCATCGCGCCGCTCCTGGAAGAGCTGGGCCTGATCAGCGGGCTGGACCGTGCAGCCCTGGCGCTCTACTGCCAAGCGGTTGGCCGGCTGTCCGAATTGGAGATGGCATTCAACGGCAAGGTTCAAGTCCATGTTGCTGGAGGCCTGAGTTACTCCGATGCTGTATTTGCTGCCAGCCGAGTGATTACCCCCAGTGGCTACGAGCAGCAAAGCGTGATTGTGAATTTGATTGCTGGCCACCGCCTGCAGGTGCACCGGCACCTTGCGCACTTTGGCCTGAGCCCCTCAGCTCGCGCCCGGGTTCAGCCATCCAACTACGTGCAGCCATCTTTGCCGGGCATTGACCCAGCGCCCAATCAGAACGTCGCAAGCGGCTTCGCAAAATTCTCGCTGGTCTCGTGACAAACCATATTGATCAAGCGCATAACTACATGCGCGGCGTGCTATCGGGCGCAATTCCCGCATGCAAATGGACCAACCTTGCCGTGCAACGCCAGGTGGACGACCTGGAGCGCGAAAACTCAGACAGTTGGCCATGGGTATTCGACCCAGCCCGCGCTGTCCGGCCGTGTGAATTCATCGAACTGCTGCCCCACATCAAGGGCAAATGGGCGCGTGACCGTCGGCTGATTGAGTTGAGCCCGTGGCAGTCGTTCATTTTGACCACGATCTTTGGCTGGGTGCACCGCGACACCGGCCTGCGCCGCTTCCGCGATGTGTACCTTGAGATCCCGCGTAAGAACGCGAAGTCAACCCTGTCCAGCGGCGTGGCCCTGTTCATGTTGACCGCTGACGGCGAGCCCGGTGCTGAAATCTACAGCGCGGCCACCACCAAAGACCAGGCCCGCATCGTGTTTGACGATGCCAAGCAAATGGCTGACCGCACGCCTGACATGCGCACCTACCTTGGCCTGGTCATCCAGCAGCACAGCATCACCGTAGCCCATACCGCCAGCAGCTTCAAGCCGCTGGCCGCTGAAGGCAGCACGCTCGACGGGCTGAACGTGCACTTCACCGTGCTGGATGAACTGCACGCCCACAAAACCCGCGCCGTGTACGACGTGATCGACACCGCCCGGGGCGCCCGCGAGCAGTCCCTGCTGTGGAACATCACAACCGCCGGCACTGATCTGAGTGGCATCTGCTACGAGCGACGCACCTACACCACAAAAGTGCTGGAGCGCGTCATTGATGACCACAGCACCTTCGGCATCATCTACACGATTGACGACGGCGACAACCCATTTGTCGAATCCAGCTGGGCCAAAGCCAACCCCAACTGGCTGCAGTCAGTACTGCGTGACGACATGGAAGCCGCCAGCCGCAACGCTGAAAACTCTGAAAGCTCACGCAACAACTTCTTCACCAAGCGACTAAACGTCTGGGTCAACGGCGAGTCAGCCTGGATGGACATGGTGGCCTGGGCCAAGTGCGCAGTGCCAAGCATGAGCCTCGGTGACTTTGCTGGTGAGCGCTGCTGGATGGGCCTTGACCTGGCACAAAAGAAAGACTTTGCCGCACTTTGCCTGGTGTTCCAGAAGGGCGACGAGTGGCATGTGTGCACGCGCCTGTACTTAAACGAGCTGGCCGTGCAGGAAAGCGGCAACGCCCACCTCAGCGGCTGGGCAAGGGCAGGGCATGTGATCGTCACCGATGGCGATATCACCGACTTTGACGTGCTGGCCGAAGACATGCGCCGCTACTGCAAGCTGTTTGACGTGCAAGAAATTGCCTTCGACCCCGCGCTCAGCATGTACTTCGCCGGCAAGCTGATCGAAGAAGGCCTGCCGCTGGTCGAGATCGCGCAGCGTGCCCTGTTTTTCACGCCCCCGCTGATCCAGGTGGAGAACCTGGTGCTTGAAAAGAAACTGAAATTTGACGGCAACCCCGTCATGACCTGGATGGTCAGCAACCTGGTGGTCAAGATCAGCAAGTTCAACGAACTGCGCTCCCCCACCAAAGAGCGACCCGAAAACAAGATTGACGGCCCCATGGCCATGCTGATGGCACTGGGCCGGGCGCTGGCCACCACCGAATCTACCGACATCAAACAAGGCTTTGTAATACTGTGAGCGATAACCAAAAATGGACCGATGCCCAGCGCCGTGCAGCCGTGCCCGGTTCGCCAATCCTCACCAATTGGCGAGCCGAGCGGGAGGCTAAACGCCTGGTCCTGGCGCCACAAGTCACCAACGTCACCTATGACCAATCCGTCATGGAGGCCTTTGGTGCGCTGCCGGGCGCTGCTGGCGTCAACGTCACCCCCGTGACCGCCATGCGCGTGGCCGCCGTCTTTGCCTGCGTGCAAAAAATAGCCGGCGCCATCAGCACTTTGCCGCTGGACGTGTTCAAGACCGATGGTGAAACCCCAGTCAAACAGCCGCGTGATGACCTTTGGTACAAACTCAATGAGCAGCCCAGCCCACAGTACACCGCCGCCAGCCACTGGGAGGGCGTCAGCGTCAACCAACTGTTGCGCGGTGATAGCTTCACCTGGATCAAGCGCGGCTTCAACAACACCATCCGCGAGTTTTTGCCACTGCCCTGGTTAGCGGTGCACCCCCAGTTGCAGACCGATGGCAGCGTGCGCTACTACATCAACTACCAGGGCATCAGCACCTGGGTTCCGCCTGAAGAAATCCTGCACTTCCCCGGATTCGGTTTTGATGGCCTAAAGTCCATGTCCGTCATTGCCTACGCCGCCCGCAACGCCGTCGGCAACGCCATCGCCATGGACGAATACAGCGGCAAGTTTTTCCAGAACGGCGCCCACCCATCCATCAT
>CAJAFJ010000666.1 GCA_903938955.1 uncultured beta proteobacterium
CACCATCATTTTGTTGCATGCCTGCTGCCACAACCCGACCGGTTATGACATCACCGCCGCCCAGTGGGATCAAGTGATTGCCGCCGTCCAGGCCAACAACCTGGTGCCCTTCCTCGACATGGCTTACCAAGGCTTTGGCTACGGCATTGCCGAAGACGGCGCCGTCATTGGCAAATTTGTCGCAGCTGGTCTGGACTTTTTCGTTTCCACCTCGTTCAGCAAGAGCTTCAGTCTGTACGGCGAGCGCGTGGGTGCCCTGTCGGTGGTCTGTAAGGACAAGGAAGAAACCAGTCGCGTGCTGAGCCAGCTCAAGATCGTGATCCGCACCAACTACAGCAACCCTCCGATTCACGGCGGCGCGATTGTGGCGGCGGTGCTGGGCAACCCCGAGCTGCGCGCGCTGTGGGAGACTGAACTGGGCGAAATGCGCGTGCGCATCAAGGCGATGCGCCAGAAGCTGGTTGACGGCCTGAAAGCCGCTGGCGTCAAGCAAGACATGAGCTTCATCACCACGCAAATCGGCATGTTCAGCTACTCCGGCCTGACCAAAGACCAGATGGTGCGTTTGCGCAGCGAGTTTGGTGTGTATGGCACCGACACCGGCCGCATGTGCGTGGCTGCGTTGAACAGCAAGAACATCGACTACGTTTGCGCGGCGATTGCCAAAGTGATCTGATTCAAAAAATGGCTGCATGAGATCCCTCAACCTCATTGGCGCTGGGCGCGTGGGCCGTACCTTGGCTAAGCTGTGGCATGACCAAGGCCGTTACCGAATCCAAGATGTACTGACACGCTCAGCAGCGTCCGCTGCAGATGCCATCGGCTTCATCGGTGCGGGTCGCGCAGTGACCCAACTCAGTGACATGCTAGAGGCAGATGTCTGGATGCTGGCCGTGCCTGACCGCCAGATTGCCCAAGCGGCGACCGACCTGGCGCAGATCGCCCCGACACATCCGCCAGGCATCGTCTTTCATTGCAGCGGCGCCTTGGCATCCACTGAGTTGGCTGCCTTGCAGTCAACTGGCTGGCAGGTAGCCAGCGCGCACTGCCTGTTGAGCTTTGCCAAGCCAGACACAGCAATTGCGCAATTCATAGGCACCCCTTGCGCGCTGGAAGGCATGCCCGCGGCTTTGGGCGAACTTGAACCGTCATTCATCCAGATTGGTGCACGTTGCTTTGCTTTGGCGGCAGAAAACAAACTGCTGTACCACGCGGGCGCCGTCTTCGCCACCAACTTTTTGCCCGTGCTGCAAGCGGTGGCGAATCAACTGTGGACAACCAGCGGTGTGCCGCCTGAGGTAGCCGCCCATCTCAACGCGACTTTATTAAAGAATGCGGTAGACAACATCCTGGCCCTGGGCCCTGCAGGTGCCCTGACCGGACCGGCCGCACGCGGCGACATGGCACTGGTCCAGCGCCAAGGCGAGGCCGTCACCCAATGGGATCCTGCAACGGGCGACGCTTACCGGGCCCTGAGCCAACTGGCCGCCCGGTTGGCGGCTCAATAATCATCGTATATTGGAGTTATCACTCCAATTTAAGCCAGCTAGAACTGTTATGCTGCACTGCAACATTTTCTTAAAGTGAATTCCACATGCTCTACCAACTCTACGAAACACAACGTTCTCTGATGGAGCCCTTCACTGACTTGGCGCTGTCAGCGGCCAAAGTTTATGGCAATCCTCAGACCTTGCTGGGTAAAAACCCGCTGTCGCAGCGCATCTCGGCGGGCTACGACTTGCTGCACCGCGTCGGCAAAGACTACGAAAAGCCAGAATTCGGCATTCGCACAGTTGATGTCGATGGTGTGGACATCGCCATCCACGAGCGCACCGAGGTCAGCAAACCATTTTGCGACCTGCTCCGCTTCAAGCGTTTCAGCGACGA
>CAJAFJ010000667.1 GCA_903938955.1 uncultured beta proteobacterium
AGCAGCGGGCGTGACAGACGCCAGCATCGCGTCCATGATGTCACCGGCCACCCAGACACAAATTGCCGCTTACCTGCTGACCATGACACGCCAGGCACTGGAGCAGCTCGCCCGAGAGAAAGATGTTCCGCTTTACACACTAAAAACATAAACAGCGGCGATCACAACCTTTTTTACAACAAGCAACGAGAAAGAGACTGAGATGAATGATTTAAACGGCTACGACATTGAAGACCTGAGCGTGGGCATGAGCGCCACTTTTTCCAAAACCATCACTGAAGCCGACATCATCTTGTTTGCTGGCGTCTCCGGCGACATCAACGCCCTTCACATCAATGAAGAGTACGCCGCCACCACCGCCTTCAAGGGCCGGATTGCCCACGGCATGCTGTCGGCTGGCCTGATTTCAGCCACATTGGCCAACCGCCTGCCCGGCCCGGGCACCGTTTACCTCGGTCAGACGCTTAACTTTTTGGCCCCCGTGCGTATCGGCGACACCGTGCATGCCACCGTCACCGTGCGTGAAATCGGCGAGCGCGGCCGCGCAGTGCTAGAGACCACTTGTACCGTCAAGGGCGTCAAAGTCATTGATGGCGAAGCCACGGTCAAGGTCGATTCGTCGGCCCGACGCGCAGCCAAAGCAGCGGCCAAGGCCTGATTCTTTCCCACCCTTCATCACTGAAAGCCTCCCACTCATGAGCTACCACGCCCCCCTGAAAGACATGTTATTTGCCATGCAGACCCTCGCCGGTCTGCCTCAGGTGAGCGCGCTGCCTGGCTTTGAAGACTACGACCTCGACACCGCCCAGGCGGTGCTGGAAGAGTCAGCCAAGTTTTGCGAAGGCGTGGTCGCGCCCCTGAACTGGGAAGGCGACAAAAACCCCAGTAGCTGGAAAGACGGCGTGGTCACCACCACACCGGGCTTCAAGGAGGCTTTCAGCCAGTTTGCCGAAGGCGGCTGGCAAGGTGTGATTCACCCCACCGAGTTCGGTGGGCAAGGTTTTCCCAAGCTGATCGCCACGCCCTGTGCCGAGATGCTGCACGCCGCCAGCCTGTCATTTGCGCTGTGCCCGATGCTGACCGATGGTGCGATTGAAGCGCTGCTGGTGGCCGGTAGCGACGAGCTCAAGGCCAAGTTTGCCGCCAAGCTCATCAGCGGCGAGTGGACTGGCACCATGAATTTGACCGAACCCCAAGCTGGCTCCGACCTGGCCGCCGTGCGCTCACGCGCCGAGCCGCAGGCCGACGGCACTTACACAGTGTTTGGCACCAAGATTTTCATCACCTACGGTGAGCACGACATGACCGAGAACATCGTTCATCTGGTGCTGGCCCGCGTGCCTGGCGCGCCTGAAGGCGTGAAAGGTATCTCGCTGTTCCTGGTGCCCAAATTCCTCGTGAACGATGACGGCACCCTCGGTGCGCGCAACGACGCCTGGTGCGTATCGATCGAGCACAAGCTCGGCATCAAGGCCAGCCCGACCGCCGTGCTGCAGTTTGGCGACCACGGCGGCGCAGTTGGCTATGTGGTGGGCGAAGAAAACCGTGGTCTGGAATACATGTTCATCATGATGAACGCCGCCCGCTTTGCCGTGGGCATGCAAGGCA
>CAJAFJ010000668.1 GCA_903938955.1 uncultured beta proteobacterium
AATCGCGGCCAAGATCGGCATCGTCGACGACATCGCCTACCAGACCAATTTGCTGGCGCTGAACGCGGCGATTGAAGCGGCTCGCGCTGGCGAACACGGCAAGGGTTTTGCCGTGGTGGCGGCTGAAGTGCGCAAACTGGCCGAGCGCAGCCAGGAAGCGGCCAAAGAGATTGGCGAGCGGGCAGGCAGCAGCCTCTCGACCGCGGAACGGGCGGGCAAGCGGTTGGACGAGATCGTGCCCAGCATCCAGAAAACCTCCGAGCTGGTGCAGGAAATTGCCGCCGCCAGCGCCGAGCAAAGCGAATCGGTGGTGCAAATTGGCGGTGCCATGGGGCAACTCAGCAAAGCCACCCAGCAAAACGCATCGGCCTCTGAAGAGCTGGCCGCGACCAGCGAAGAACTGTCGGCGCAGGCCGAGCAGTTGCAGCAGTCAATTGCCTTCTTCAACGTCGGTGACGACGATGTGGCGCCGCCCGCCCGCAGCAGCGCCAGCCAGGCCAAGCCGCCCCGTTTGTCATCCCCGGTGGTGCGTGCCCCTGTGCGCGGCGCCACGAGCAACTTTCGTCCCTATTAACCTGAACTAGCCCGAGATCACGCCCGTGAGAACAGCACAACAAGAAATTGACGAACGCACCAAACTGGCGGGTAACAACAAGTTTGAACTCCTGCTTTTTCGACTGGGCGAAGCCCCTGGCAGTGGCCAGCGTGAGCTGTTTGGCATCAATGTGTTCAAGGTGCGCGAGGTGCTGGTGATGCCGCCCGTGACCGAACTGGCCAACGCCCATGAACACCTGATGGGGGTGGCCAATATTCGGGGCCAGATTATTCCGGTCATCAACCTGCCGGCGGTGCTGGGCTGCCAGCCCAACAAGGGCCTGAGCATTTTGATGGTGACCGAATTTGGTCGCACCGTTCAGGCCTTTGCCGTAGAAGATGTGCGCGAAATTGTTCGGCTGGAATGGGACCAGGTGCTGCCGGCAGAAGCCAGCCACGCCGGAGCCATGATCACCGGCATTGCACGCCTGGACGGCGCCATCGCCAACACCCGCCTGGCGCAGGTGCTGGATGTGGAGCAGATCCTGCGCAACGTCATGCCGGTCACGCAGGAAGAACTCAGCAAGGAAGTGGTCGGACCGCTCTTGCAGTTGCCCGCCGGTTCTGCGATTTTGGTGGCGGACGATTCAGCCGTTGCCCGCTCTGTGATTGAGCTCGGCCTCAACGCCATGGGCGCGTCCTTCATCATGACCAAAACCGGCAAGGAAGCGTGGGAGCGCCTGCAGTTGATCGCCGATGAAGCCAAAGCCGAAGGCAAGACTGCGCGTGACAAAATTGCCGTGGTGCTGACCGACCTGGAAATGCCGGAGATGGACGGCTTTACCCTGACGCGTCTGATCAAGCAGGACGTGCGCTTCAAGAACATGCCGGTGGTGATTCATTCCTCGCTGACGGGCACCACCAACGAAAATCATGTCAAAAGTGTCGGCGCTGACGCCTATGTCGGCAAGTTCGCCCCGCGCGAACTGGCCGACACGATCCGCAAAGTGCTGGCCATCAGCGCCCAGTCCTGAGGCCTTCGATCCATGAAAAAAGAAACTACGGCTAGCTTTTGGGCGCCAGGTGTCCGGTTGATGGGGCAGCTGCAATTTAGTGCCAAAGCTTTCATCATCAGTCTGATCTTTTTGGTGCCGGTGATCCTGCTGGGATATTTCTTCAGCACGGCGCAGTATGACCAAATTGTGTTTAGCGCCAAGGAGCGCACGGGGGTCGCTGCGTTCCAGCGCTTCTTACCGGTGTACACCGGCGTCCTCAAGACCCGCAACGCCACACGCGCCATGCTGGGTGGTTTTGAGGGGCGGTCCCAGTACCAGGCTGGGCGGTCACAAACCGATCTAGCCATCAGCAACTTTGACAACTACCTGCTGGAGTCGGGTGATAGTTTGGCGCTGAAGCCAGAGTTTGAAAAGCTCAAGGCCGCTTGGGTCGCCACGGCGCAATCGACCAACGGCGCCGACAGTCAGGGCCGGACGGTGTTTGGCTCTGTGACGACCTCCATCGTGACTCTGCTCAATGTCATCGGTGACAACTCCAACCTGGTGCTTGACCCTGATCTGGACAGCTTCTACCTCATGGATGCCATGGTGCTTTCCCTGCCGCAGACGGCGGAAGATCTGGGTCAGTTATGGGGCTGGGGCACCTACGCACTGGCGCATTCCGGCTTGTCCGCGACAGAGGAAAAACGCTACACCGTCTGGTCTGCTGGGGTTGAGGCCGGCTTGAAGCAAACACGTATGTATTTGCAAAGGGCTGTGGCTGCCAATCCTTCCTTGAAGACGAAACTGGACTTGTCGATTATTGAAGACACCGTTGTGTTTCATAAACTGGCGAAGGATGCGAATGAATTGACGCGTCAAAAAGAAATGTCGGTGCAACAGTACTTCAGCAAAGGCGAAGCCGCGGTGATGCGGCTGCAATCTTTTTATGACCAGGGGTTGCCCGCGCTGGATGAGTTGTTGGCGAACCGAATCAATGCCATGACGCAGCGACTGGGCTGGATTGCAGCCGCAGTCGCCGCCTCGCTGGTGCTGGCAGCCTATCTTTTCTATAGTTTTTTTCTTGTCACCCGCGGTGGTTTGCAAACGATTGGCAAACATTTGCAGGCCATGGCCGAAGGAGACTTGACCCATGTGCCCAGTCAGCCCCAAGGGCGTGACGAACCGGCCCAGGTGCTGATCTCGCTGATTCAAATGCAATCGGTGCTGGCAGCGTATCAACAGGCGCAAACCGACATGGCGCGCCAGCATGACCTGGGCATGATCGACCACCGGATGCCGGCCCATTCATTGCCGGGCGACTACGGCGTGATGGCGCAGTCCACCAACGACCTGGTCAAGACACACATTGATGTCATGCTGCGCATGGTCGATCTGGTGGACCAGTACGCGCAAGGCCGCTACAGCGAGCAAATGGAGTCGCTCCCCGGTCAAAAACAACGGGTGACCGAGACCGTCAACGCGGCCCGCGAAAAAATGGTAGCGGCCGACCGTGCGGCGCGCGACAACGCCCGCGTCAAAGCGGCGCTGGACAGCGTCAGCCTGCCGGTGCGCATTGCCTCCGATGACGGCACCGTGGTCTATATCAACCACGCCATGCGCGACACCTTGCGCGCCAACCGGGCCGGTTTCAGCAAGCAGATTCCCGGCTTTGACCCGGAAAAAATCCTGCACGGCAGCGTGGCGGTTTTCTATGCCGACCCACAGGCCGTACTGGTGCGGCTGCGCAACCTGACCAGCGTGTCCCGCACGCGCATGGAACTCGGTGGGCGCATGTACGACCTCACCACCACGCCGGTCATCACCGACAACGGCGAACGGCTGGGTACTGTAGGCCAGTGGGCCGACGTGACCGAGCAACTCGAAGCCGAGCTGCAAATTGAAGCCCTGGTGCAGGCGGCTGTTGCGGGCGATTTCAGCCAGCGACTGAGCATGGACGGCAAGTCCGGCTTTTTTGCCAATCTGTCCACCGGTATGAACCAGTTGGTGGACACCAGCGAACAAGGTTTGAGCGATGTCGCCCAGGTGCTGGCCGCTTTTGCGGCGGGCGATTTGACACGGCGCATCGAGCGTGATTACAGCGGGCTGTTTGGCAAGGTCAAAGACAGTGCCAACGCCACCGCCGAGAACCTGGCGCGCGTCATGGACGAAGTGCGCAGCACCTCGGACGCGCTCACAGGCGCGGCGAACCAGGTCAGCGCCACCGCGCAATCCCTGTCGCAAGCCGCCAGCGAGCAAGCCGCCAGCGTGGCGCAGACCACCGCCTCGATTGACGTCATGTCGGACTCGATCAGCAATAACAGCGACAACGCCCGGATCACCGATGGCATGGCGACCCGGACCAGCAAAGAAGCGGTGGACGGCGGCCGGGCGGTGAGCCAGACGGTGGCGGCCATGAAGCAAATCGCCACCCGGATTGGCATCGTCGATGACATTGCCTACCAGACCAACCTGTTGGCGCTGAACGCCGCGATCGAAGCCGCCCGCGCTGGTGAACACGGCAAGGGCTTTGCCGTGGTCGCCGCCGAGGTGCGCAAGCTGGCCGAGCGCAGTCAACTGGCCGCCAAAGAAATTGGTGAACTGGCCAGCAGCAGCGTGACCACTGCCGAGCACGCTGGCAAGTTACTTGAGGCGATCGTGCCCAGCATCCAGAAAACCTCTGAATTGGTGCAGGAGATCGCTGTCGCCAGCGCGGAGCAGAGCGAAACCGTGGCGCAAATTGGCGGGGCCATGGGTCAGCTCAACCAGGCCACGCAGCAAAACGCCTCGGCCTCCGAAGAGTTGGCCGCCACCAGCGAACAGCTCTCAAGCCAGGCTGAGCAATTGCAGCAGTCCGTCGCCTTTTTCAAGACCGGGGAGGGCGCACCCAAGGTGCGCAGCAGCCCCCGTCAAGTCTCTCCCCGCCTGAGCGCCCCTTTGCAAGCCGCTGCGGTGCGCAGTGGCCCCTCCAGCAACGCCAACTTCAGGCCTTATTGAGAACAAAACACCATGGCTGCGCTTTCGTTCAGTGATCAGGAGTTCAAAAAAATCAGCGACATCATGTATGAAGCGGTTGGTTTGTCCTACAACGACTCTAAAAAATCCTTGATTCATTCGCGTCTGTCACCGCGCATTCAACGATTGGGCCTGGACGGATTTGTCGATTACATCCGGCTGCTCGAAGACGAGAGTGAGGCGGCCGAGTTTCAGATGGCGGTGGATTTGCTCACCACCAACGAGACCTATTTTTTTCGCGAACCCAAACACTACGACCTGCTGGAGAGCGAGCTGATCGCGTTCAAGAGCAAAGCGCCGCTGTCGATCTGGAGCGCGGCCTCGTCGTTTGGGGACGAGGCCTACAGCACCGCCATGCTCTTGTCGGACTTGCAAACGTCGGGCCGCATCGGGCCGGACTGGTCCATTTTGGCGACCGACATCAGCCACCGCGTGCTGCTCAGTGCCAAAGAGGCGGTCTACCCGCAAGACCGGCTGCGGGCGGTGTCGCCGGAGCGGCTCAAACGCTATTGTTTAAAAGGTGAAGGCCCAGCCGAAGGCCAGTCCATGATGATGGACAAGCTGCGCCAGCGCCTTCAGTTTGGCCAGCTCAACCTGTGCAAACCGTTCAGCGGCCTGGGGCCGTTTGATGTCGTGTTTTTGCGCAATGTGCTGATCTACTTTGATGTGCCCACCAAGCGCGATGTGGTGAACCGGGTGCTCGCCACCCTGCGCCCAGGCGGCCTGTTTTTTCTCGGCACGGCCGAAGGTCGCGTGGCCTGTGACGTGCCTTTGCAGACGGTGCAGCCCGGCGTGTTCCGCAAGCCGGGTTAAGCCTTGACACTTATGACCAAATCACCGCACCGACCGTTTCGAACTTTGAAGAAAAATGCCCAAGGCGTTTATGACCTGATGCCCGGCGATGTCGCGCTGGGCCAGGCCGGCGACCATTTAAAAACACTGCTGGGCTCGTGCGTGGCGGTCATTCTGACCGACCCGCGGCGCACCGTGGCCGCCATGTGCCACATCGTGCATGTGGGCCAGCCCAATGCCGCCAACCTACACAACACCGCCTATGGCGTGGCCGCGCTGGACGATATGTTCCGGCGGCTGCATGCGGTCGGTGTCACGCCCCGTCTGTGCCAAGCCTATGTGTTTGGCGGCGGCAATATGTTCCCCAATTTAATCACCGCCAACCCGATTGGCAACAACAACGTCAGCTGGGTGCAACACCAGTTGAAGTATCACCACATCGCGGTGGTGAACCACTGCCTGGGGGGCACTGGTTACCGCAAGGTGTCGTGGACGGTCGGTCTGACCGAGCCGCTGGTTGAAGTGGTGTTTGCAGAATCCGGAGTTTGAGATGGTCGTTAAAGTTTATGTGGTGGATGATTCTGCCGTGGTGCGCCAGGCCTTGCAGCACATGCTGGCCGGGCAACCCGATATCGAGTTGATCGGCAGCGCGCCCAATCCCCTGATTGCGATGCCCGCGATCCAGAAAAATCGCCCCGATGTGCTGCTGCTGGACATTGAAATGCCGGGCATGGACGGACTGACGTTTTTGCGCCAGATCATGGCCGGTACGCCGATCCCCACCGTCATCTGCTCCACCCTGTCGCTTGAAGGCAGCAAGGTGGCGCTGGATGCGCTGGCGGCCGGGGCGGTGGCCGTGATGGGCAAGCCCAAGCTGGGCTTGCGGCAATTTCTGGATGAGTCGCGCCGCGAGATGATTCAAACCCTCAAGGCGGCGGCTCAGGCCAAACCGCGCCAGCGCGCGGCCAGCGCGAGCGCGGCGATGGCCGGGGCCAGTGCCGCGCCCAAAGCCGGTATGGCCCGCGCGCCGGTACTCAGCGGTGTACATGCGTTTGCCATGAACAAACCGGTGGTGCTGGGCAGCTCGACCGGGGGTACGCAAGCCATCGAATGCGTGCTGATGGCGCTGCCCGCCGACGCGCCCGGCATTGCCATTACCCAGCACATGCCCGAGAAATTCACCGCCATGTACGCGCAGCGCCTCAACGGCATTTGCGCCATGAATGTGCGCGAAGCCAAAGACGGTGACCGGCTGGAGCGCGGCGTGGTGCTGATCGCGCCGGGCGGCTTGCACATGCAATTGCGCAAGACCGCTGGCCAGTACTTTGTGCATGTGCTGGACGGCCCGCCGGTGAACCGCCACAAGCCGTCAGTCGATGTGCTGTTCAAGTCCGCCGCCGAGTGTGGCGGGCAGGACGTGCTGGGCATCATCATGACCGGCATGGGCGACGACGGCGCCCGCGGCATGAAGCTGCTGCACGACGGCGGTGCCCGCACCGTGGCCCAGAACGAAGAAACCTGCGTCGTCTTTGGCATGCCCAAGGAAGCCATCAAACTGCAGGCGGTGGACGAAATTTTGCCGCTGGAGAGCATTGCCCGCGCCATCATGAAGTTTGACTCGCGGGCCTGATCGTTGCCACGGGTGCCGGCCTCGATCGTGGCGCGATCTGGCGCAGGCCGCCCAAACATCCCGACTGAATTCAGCGTTATTCACCCCCCGTGCCCGGGCGTGCCCCATTTCTGAACCCGTTCCGAACCCGGTAGCACGCCGGGTGTCTGTGCTTTTAGTTTGATCAAGATCAAGAAATAAAAAACAACAAAAGAACTAAGATGATTCCAAAGGTAAATAAATGTAAATACTTATGGGCAAAATAGAGGCTGTTAAAAGTAAATTGTTTGAATCTCATTAGACGCACCTGAAAAGCGGGTCTGACTTAATTCCCCCTGAAAGACACCATGGCTAAAACCATTCTGATCGTGGACGATTCCGCCTCCATGCGGCAAGTATTGGGTATTGCCCTGCGCGGCGCCGGTTACGTGGTGATCGAAGGTTGCGACGGCCGCGATGCCCTGAGCAAACTCACCGGCCAAAAGGTCAACCTGATCATCAGCGACGTGAATATGCCGAATATGGATGGCATCAGTTTTCTGAAAGCCGTCAAGCAACTGCCCGCGTACAAATTTACGCCCGTCATCATGCTCACCACCGTGACCGAAGAAGCCAAGATGGCCGAAGGCCGGGCCGCTGGTGCCCGGGCCTGGGTCTCCAAACCGTTTGCGCCCGAGAAATTGCTCGACGCCGCGCAGCGCCTGTGCCTGCCTTGAACGACACCCCCAGACCCTTTTGCAGGAGAGCCGCATGACCTCTGACCAAGCCCCCGCCAGCGACCCCGCCGTGCTGCGCGTCGAAGGCGAGTTGACTATTTTTCGGGCCACGGAGCTTAAGCCCGTTTTGCTGGCGCCAACGCTGCGGGAGATCGACTTGTCTCGCGTGACCGAACTCGACACCGCCGGCGTGCAATTGCTGATGCTGGCCAAAAAAACGGCGCAGGCCGCGCAACGCGAACTGCGCCTGGTGGCACACAGCCCGGCCGTGATCGAGGTGTTTGAGCTGCTCAACGTGGCCGCCTATTTTGACGACCCGCTGGTGATGGCGTCCCGTTCTACCAGGAGTACCCATGGATCTTGATGATGCACTGCAGACCTTCATCATGGAGAGCCGTGAGCTGCTGGGGGACATGGAAAACGCCCTGCTCGCAGTCGAAGATGCCGAAGAAAAAGACGAAATGGTGAACGCGATTTTTCGCGCTGCCCACACCATCAAAGGCTCCTCGGGCCTGTTCAGCCTGGACCACATCGTCGCCTTCACCCATGTGGTTGAAAGCGTGCTGGACCAGGTGCGCGCTGGCAAGCTCCGCATTGCCGACCAGCTGGTGGTGCTGCTGCTGACCTGCTGCGACCACATTGGCGCGCTGGTCGAGGCCGTGGCCGCTGGCAGTACCGAGCCCGATGCCGAGCTGGAACAACACGCGGAGCCGCTGCTGACGCAGTTGCGCAGCTACCTGGCGGTGCCCAAGGCGCAAGCCGGTCTGTCGTCGGTGGTTACCGAGCCTGACCTTGACCCGTTGTTCCTCAACTCCGAGCGCGGAAATTTTTGTGAAGGCGGCGGGCTCGACTAGGCGCACGCGTGCGTCGAGGGGTTGGGGGCCGCCCCATTGTTCGAGCTCGACGCGAGTGCCCGGTGAAAGCGCCGCGCCATCGCGCGAGAGTAATTCTATCACTACTTCCAGATCGCTGGGATCACCCACATCGAGGATGGGAGTCCCGGCGGTGATCGGCCTTTGGCTTTCCTGGAAAACATGGAGAACACGACCGGCGCTCGGGGCCTTAACCTCGATCAGGGAAATGCTGCTGCCGAGAGCGGAATCAGCTAATTCGGCCTCAATGGAGCGCAACGCGCCTTCGGTGGTGATTAAATCACGAGCCGCCGCAGTCTCGCGGAGTTGGATGGTTTCGAGATCCTGCGGCGAAACAGTTTTGTCCGCAAACATCCGCGTCATGCGGCCAAGTTCGTTGATCGCGAGAGCGTGCGCCGCCCGACTTTTTTCGAGAGCGGCCGTGGCAGCGAAGCGGCGAGTTTCGGCTAAGGCGCGACTGCGCGGATCGAGGGGCGAAGCCGCGAGGGGTTCGATCACCGCAACGATGGAGGCAGCGGTAATTTCCGCGCCGGGTTTAAAGGGCACTCGGCGTAATTGGCCAGTGACGGGGGAGGAGACTACGTAACGTTGGCGGATGCGGGTCTTGCCCTCTTCACTCACCGTGGCGCGGAGGGCGCCATTGATCGCGCGGGCGGTTTCCACCGTGGCTGGTTGGGGGCGCAGGCCGAAGGCGAGCAGGGCGACAAGGGCGGCGCCGCCGGCGTAAGGTAACCAGCGAGAGACCGGAGCTTTTTTAGCGATAGGTGCGGAGGAATTCATGAACAGATGAGCTAGG
>CAJAFJ010000669.1 GCA_903938955.1 uncultured beta proteobacterium
GGGGGGTGGAAGTGGTCAACCGGGTAGCCCTTTGGGTGGCCTCCTGGCCCAGTTCCGCCATTACCCTGCCGATTTTACCACTCTGGGCCATGGTGGTCTTTACCCTGGGCGGGTGCTGGCTTTGCCTGTGGCGGGGGCGGTGGCAGCGGGAGCACCACTCCGGGCGGGTCGGTGCTGAGCGGCGTGGCCGTTGACGGCTACCTGCAAGGCGCAACGGTGTTTCTAGATGTCAACAACAACGGCATCCTGGACACTGGAGAGCCGTCAGCGCTGACCGATGCCAGCGGTCGCTTCACACTGGATTACAGCCAGGTGACCACGTCCATCAGCGGTTTGAAAATGGTCGTCACGGGCGGCATTGACACCGACACGGGCTACGCCTTCACGGGCCGTTTAAGTGCCGCCGCAGACAAGACCGCAGGCCAGGTGATCTCGCCACTGACCTCGCTGGTGGACGCGGTCATTGCACAGGGACTGGCCGCGGATACCGCAGCCGCAAAAGTCCTGGTCGCCAACGCGCTGGGGTTAACGGTGGCCGATCTGGCATCCGATCCGGTAGCGGCCCTGGTCAATCAACCGGCCATTTACCGCACCGCCATCGAGCTGCAACGTGCCGTGCAACTGCTGGCGACCATGAATGCCGAAGCCGGGGAGAGTTCGCACCACGCCCAGGAGCGCGTGATGAAGGCGTTTGCTGTGGCCCTGAAGGCGCAAAACAGCAGCGTCAGCGTCAGCCAGTTGGTAGCGGCTTTGAATTTAAACAACAGAGCGGGGGCGCTGCAACTGACCCACGCGGTTCATGACGGCGTCACAACCGCCCTGAGCCACGGCGGACACACCAGCGCCAAGGCGGTCCTCAAAGGGCTTGATCAGGTGCGGGTGCGCATGGAATCCGACCATGACGATGACATCGACAAGGCCGCTGGCAAGCTGGATACAGAGCGCGGCCTCACCACCAGTACGCCCTTTAAAAATCTTGTTCAGCCCGGTTCAAGCGTGACGGAGGTCACGGCCATGACGACCCTGTACAGCAGACCTAGCACGGTGATTGCGCAACCCACCAACACCGCCGGGCGGCTGTTGGCCTCCAACTGCTTCCAATGTCACGGCACGGGCGGACTCGGTGGTTTTGACTCGATTCGGGGCGATGCCTCGGAGGTCAAAGAGTACCTGAGCAAGTCCGCCAGCGGCGACATCATGGCCGCCCATGCCCAAGGCTATACCAGCGCTCAACTCGACGCCATCATCAAGTACCTGAATCAGTGAACCCAGGAGAAACCCACATGACATCCCCCAAAAACACATTGACGTCACGCAGAAGAATGCTTTTCCTGGCCACCAGCGCCATCACCTGCGCCATGTTCCCGATCCTGGGACGCAGCGACGAGTCAGGGCATGAAGCCTACGATGACGAAGACAAATACGCCACCGGCAGCAGCACCACCCAAACCGCCGCCAACACCGGGCTGACCGGCCATATCGTGGTCGTGGGCGGCGGCATGGCCGGGGCGACTGCCGCCAAATACCTGCGGCTGTGGGGCGGCACCGGCATCACCGTCACGCTGGTGGAGCCCAGCCCCAGTTACACCTCCAACATCATGAGTAACCTGGTGCTCAACGCCAGCCGCACGGTGTCCAGCCTGGGCTACACCTATACCAATCTAGCCAGCAAATACGGCATCAAGGTGAAACAAGCCTCGGTCACAGCGATCAATAAAGCTGCCAAATCGGTGACTTTGTCAGACAACAGCGTGCTGACCTATGACCGGCTGATTCTGGCGCCCGGCGTGGAGTTCATGGATGCCTACGGCCTCACCCAAACGGATTACGCCACCAAAACGCCGCATGCCTGGCACGCCGGACCGCAAACCACCTTACTCAGCCAGCAGCTGGCCAGCATGCCGAACAATGGCGTGTTCGTTCTGACCATCCCCAAGGCGCCGTACCGCTGCCCGCCCGGACCGTATGAGCGCGCCTGCCTGGTGGCCGACTTTCTCAAAACCCACAAAGGGGCGGCGTCCAAAGTGGTCGTACTGGATGAGAACCTGTCGATTCAGGCTGAGGTCGAGAACTTCACCAACGCCTTCAACAACATCCACCGGGGCGTGATTGATTACCAGCCGGGCATCACCAACCTGCAGATCCATCCCGACACCAAAGTGGTGACTTACACCGATCAGCTGGGCGCTCCGGTCACCGTGGCGGCCCATGTGGTGAACCCCATCCCCGCGCACCGCGCCACGGGCAGCGGTGTCGGCGGCTGGCTGGCAGCGGCCGGGCTCAACAACAGCCTGGACGGCCGCTGGGCCATGGTGAACGTGTTGTCCTATGAATCCACGGCGGCGGCCAACATCCATGTGCTGGGCGATGCGGCCAGCTGTGGCATGCCCAAAGCTGGCCATGTGGCCAATCAGGAAGCCAAAATTTGTGTGGATGCCATCGTCAGACTGATGAGTGGACAGCAACCCGACCCGGCGCCAGTGGCCAACTCGGCCTGCTATTCACCCATTACGGCCGCCAGCGCCTCTTGGCTGACTGCGGTGTACCAGTACGACGCGGTCAACAAAAAGATGGTGGTGGCCGCCAACGGGGGCAATACGGTGGGAGCCAAGCCGACTGAGGCGGCCAGCATCACCACCGAGAACTTCAAGCAAATGAACACCTGGTTCAATACCTTGATGGGCGACAGCTTCGCCTGATACCCCGAGTCAAGCCGCCAGCGCGGCTTCGATGTCGGGCACCAGGCTGGCCGGGCCGTCGGTGGGGGCGTAGCGTTTGAGCACCGTGCCGTCCCGGCCCACCAGAAACTTGGTGAAGTTCCATTTGATGGACTTGCTGCCCAGCAGGCCGGGCGCCTCGGCTTCCAGCCAGCGGTACAGCGGGTGCGCCTGCGGGCCATTGACCTCAATCTTGGCCATCATCGGAAAGCTCACGCCATAGTTCATCTGGGAAAACTCGATGATCTCTTCGTTGCTGCCCGGCTCCTGGGCACCAAACTGGTTGCACGGGAAACCCAGCACCACCAGGCCCTGCTGGGCGTAGGTCTTGTTCAGTTTTTCCAGCCCGTCCAATTGCGGCGTGAAACCACACGCGCTGGCAGTGTTGACGATCAGCATGACACGGCCCTTGAATTGACTTAAGGACACCGGTTGACCGTTGATTTTCAGGGCTTCAAAATCGTAAATACTGCTCATGGAGACTCCCAATCCGCCAACATGGCGACACGCTGCGTACTATCGCGCATAAACAGAATGCAAGGTACGGTTTGATCAATAGCCGCTCAGTTGAACAGCCTATTGCAAGCCGCCCGATACGTTTGAGCGCGTGCCAAACGACACCACCGACAGCAGCGAGGCCAGCAGAATCAAGCCACCGCCCAGCAAGGTGCGGGTGGACAGCTCACCGGTCCCCAGCAGCACCGACGAGACGCTGGCAAACACCACCTCGGACAGCATGATGAGCGAGGTCGCGCTGGCGCTTAAATGCGAGGCGCCGTATTGCAAGGCGAAGTTACCGACCAGAAAAGCCAGGCTCAGCAGCAACGCCAGTCCGGCCCAGGCCATGTTGGGCGCGGGCGGCGCCGTCACCACCCCGAGCCCCATGCCGACCACCGCAGCGGCCACGGCCATGACCGCGCCACCGCCAAACATGGACAACATGCGCGCCTCGCTCGGCGTCTGGTTGAATTTGCGCAGCAAGATGTTGGTCAAGGCAAAACTCAAGCCGCCCATCAGAGCCAGCCAGTCGGCCAGGCTCTCGGGCACCGGCCAGGCAGAGGCCGGTGTTTTCAGCACCACCACCACGCCCGCCAGCGCCAGCGCCAGGCGCAACAAGGAGCCGCGCGTGGGTTTTTCGCCCAACAAGGGCCAGGCCAGCAGCACGACCCAGGCCGGCATCAGATAGAACAGCAAGACCACCCGCACCACATCGCCCACCGTCACGGCCCAGTTGAAGCCCACATTGGTCAGGCCCGAGGCCAGCACCAGCCACCACAAGGACGGGTGTTGCAAAAGGCCGCGCCAGGCCTGCGGTTTCATGATCCACAGGCACACCAGCCCCACCAGATAAACCAACGCGGTCGACCACAAGGGGTGCAGGCCGTGCGCCTGCAAGGCCCGAAACGGCCACCAGGACACGCCCCAGACCAAGGCGTTGAGCATCAGCGCCGCAGCCGCCAGCAGGCTGCCAGTCGAACGGGACAACATCAGGAATGCAGGTTGTCGTTGCGGGCGATGGCCAGCAAGTGCTCGACCTCGGCGCGGTGTTGCACGCAGTTACGGGCGTGCCAGCGCCGGATCAGCCACATGAACCCGGCAATCACCAGGCCAAACGCGGTGATGGCGGCAAAGGTCGGCAAGCCCAGACCGGTCGACAGGCTGTAGGCCGCGCCCAGCGTCAGGATGCAGGCCTGCTCATTGAAGTTTTGCACCGCAATGCTGCGCCCGGCGCCCATCAGGTTGTGGCCCCGGTGCTGCAGCAGCGCATTCATGGGCACCACCAAAAAGCCGCCCAGCGCGCCCAGCAAAATCAAGAAGGGCGCCGCCACCCAGACGTTGGTGATGAAGATCAGCAGGATGATCAGCAAGCCCATGCCGATGCCCAGGGTGATGACGCGGGGGCCGTCTTCCAGGCGCATGCGCAGCGAGGCCACCACCGCGCCCGCCGCCATGCCAATGGCCACCACGCCCTGCAGGGCCGAGGCCTGCGTCACGCTGTAGCCCAGGGCAGCAGCGGCCCAGGCCAGCACAATGAACCGCAGGTTGCCCGCCACACCCCAGATCAGGGTGGTCGCGGCAAGCGAGATCTGGCCCAGTTTGTCGCGCCACAAGCGCACGTTGCAGGTCCAGAAATCAGGCAACAACGAGATGATCCGCTTGGGCATGGGGCGCATTTCAACCCCGGTATCGGGGATGTGGGTGTTGAACCACGCGGCCAAAAAATAGACAAAAATCAGCACGCTGATGGCCGCCTCGGGGGGCGTGTCCACGCTGGTGGTCAAGAGCGGAAAGTCCAACGACAGCAACATCGGCGAGATCATCGGCCCCACCAGTTGACCGCCCAGCAACACCCCCAGGATGATGGAGGCGATGGTCAGCCCCTCAATCCAGCCGTTGGCTTTCACCAACTGCGAGGCCGGCAACAACTCGGTCAGGATGCCGTATTTGGCTGGCGAGTAAGCCGCCGCGCCCAAGCCGACAATGGCGTAGGCCATCAGCGGATGGGTGCCAAACAGCATGAACAAACAGCCCACCACCTTGATGAAGTTGCTAAACAACATGACCCGGCCCTTGGGCAGGGAGTCGGCAAAGGCGCCGACAAAAGGCGCCAAAATCACGTAAAACAAGGCAAACATAGGCACCAGGGCCGCTTGTTGCCACTCGGGGGCTTTGCTGCTTCTCAGTAACTGAACGGCTGTTACAAACAGGGCGTTGTCGGCCAGCGAGCTAAAAAACTGCGCTGACATGATGGTGAAAAAGCCGCGTTTCATTGTCTTTGTGCGCGCATCAGTGGCTCTGACACGGGGGTTTTGTTTGATGTCTCCGAACGATACGGGGTTATAGCATGACAGCGAGGTGTCAAAATAAAGGACTCCCTCTGCCAACCCCTGAGCGCCATGCCCCGTCCGATACACGCCACCATCCACACCGAAGCGCTTCGCCACAATCTGGAGCGCAACCGCCGCGCCGCGCCCGACGCCCGGGTCTGGGCCATTGTCAAAGCCGACGCCTATGGCCACGGCATTGAACGCGTGTTTGAAGGTCTGCGCGGCGCCGACGGCTTTGCCCTGCTGGACCTGGAAGAAGCCCGGCGCGTGCGCGCCCTGGGCTGGCGCGGCCCGATTTTGCTGCTGGAAGGCGTGTTTGAACTGCGCGACCTGGAGCTGTGCTCGCGCCTGGACCTGTGGCACACGGTGCATTGCGACGCCCAAATCGACATGCTCAGCCGCCACAAAACCCAAGTGCCCCAGCGGGTGTTTTTGAAAATGAATTCGGGCATGAACCGCTTGGGCTTTGCCCCGGGCCGCTTTCGCGCCGCGTGGAGCCGCTTGAACGCCTTGCCCCAGGTGGACGAGGTGTCGTTGA
>CAJAFJ010000670.1 GCA_903938955.1 uncultured beta proteobacterium
TGCTGGCAAGCGCATGGGTCACGCTGGTGCCTTGATCTCTGGCGGCGCGGACACCGCGGATGCCAAGCTGGCAGTGATGGAAGAGTGTGGTTTCACCATCACACGCAACCCATCCGAGATGGCAAAATTGCTGAAGGCTTTGCTGAAGTAAGCCTGTATTACCTGTCCTGAAGGGGTCGCTTTTGGCGACCAACTTTAACCAAAGCCGGATTTCCTGAGGGACAATCCGGCTTTGTTGTTTGTGTCTTTGGTATCAATAGAGAGAAATTACTGTGGAAGAACTCCTCACCGCCCATTTTTGGCTCGCCGTTGGCCAGATCATCATGATCGACATCTTGCTGGGCGGCGACAATGCCGTGGTCATCGCCCTGGCCTGCCGCCAGCTGCCCAAAGACTTACGGCTCAAAGGTATTTTGTGGGGTACGGCGGGCGCGATCGTCTTGCGCGTTATTTTGATTGCCTTTGCCGTGACCTTACTGGCCGTGCCCTATCTCAAGCTGGTCGGGGCCGCTTTGTTGCTGTGGATTGGTATCAAGCTGCTGGTGCCTGATGACGACGGACATTCCAATATTCAGAGCAGCGACAAGCTGTGGGCCGCGGTCAAAACCGTGATCATTGCCGACTTGGTCATGAGCATCGACAACGTGATTGCGATTGCGGGCGTGGCGACCAGCGCCGGTGGACAACACCAGATGCCGCTGGTTGTTTTTGGTCTGTTGGTCAGCATTCCCATCATCATTTGGGGCAGTCAGATGGTCTTGCAATTAATGGACCGCTTTCCCCTCATCATCACGGTCGGCGGCATGCTGCTGGGCTGGATTGCCGGCACCATGGCCCAAACCGACCCGGCACTGCGGGACTGGCTGCCGCAAACCAAGCTGTGGGGTTATGGCTTGGGGGCGGCCGGTGCCTTGGGCGTGCTGCTGGTCGGGACGATGCTGAAAAAGCGAGCCCAACCCACCGCCTGACACGGCGCAAGGTCACCACATGGGTTTGAAAACCACACTCGCCAAGCTGCTGCAGTGGTTGATGCCAGGTCAACGCCGTGGCCATCCGCAGACCGCCCAGTCCCCTGCAGCTTCGGCTGAAGTCAGCCGCATGCTTGGGCTGGCCTTGCAGGGGCAGGGCCAACTGGACCTGGCGTTTGAGCAATTCCGCCGGGTACCGCCGGGTGCCGCCGTCCTGCTGGATTTGCGCGGCCTGGCCTTGGACTTCGAGCGCCGGCAACAGTTCAATCAGGCCGGGGCGGTACATCGCTACATCGCGTCCTGCACCGCGAGCGCTCCATCAGATCAAGCTTTATTGAAGAAGACGCCGCAGGCCGAGGTCCGGGCCGTGAACGACCCTGGCACGGGTCGGTTGGGGCGCTACCTGCTTGAAAAAGAATTGGGCAAGGGGGCCATGGGCGTGGTGTACCTGGGGCGCGACACCCACAGTGGCCGCGCCGTGGCCATTAAAACCATGGCCTTGAGTGACGAGTTTGAGGGGCAGGATCTGGTCGATGCCCGGGAACGCTTTTTTCGCGAGGCCGAAACGGCAGGGCGGCTGCAACACCCGAACATTGTCACCATTCTCGATGCCGGCGAAGCACGCGACATGGCCTTCATCGCCATGGAGTTTCTCAAAGGGGCCGACTTGGCGGGTTACTGCAAGCCCGGCCACCTGTTGCCGGTGCCCATGGTGCTGTCGATCGTGGCTCGCGTGGCCCAGGCGCTGGCTTACGCACACCGCCAAAAAGTGGTGCATCGGGACATCAAGCCCGCCAACATCATGTACGACGCGGCGAGCGATTCGGTCAAAGTGACTGACTTTGGCATCGCCCGCATTACCGATGTCAGCAAAACCCGGACCGGTCTGGTCCTGGGGACGCCCAGTTTCATGTCGCCTGAACAGCTGGCTGGCCACAAGGTGGATGGCCGCTCGGATCTGTATTCGCTGGGGGTCATGCTGTACCAGATGCTGTGCGGGGCCCTGCCGTTTGGTGGCGCCTCTCTGGCCGAGCTGATGAACAACATCGCGACCGTCGAGGCGCCCGATATTCGCACCATTCGCCCGGAATTGCCGATCGGCCTGGCCTGTATGGTGGCTGAGACCCTGCGCAAGCGCCCAGAAGACCGCTACCAGGATGGTCATCAGCTGGCCCGCGAACTGGGGGCAGTATTATCGGAGGCTAGACCGATTGACCTGGAAATTTAGCTCCCCCCACCATGAATTACACCTTCAGCGCTTTAACCGACCCGGGCCGTACCCGGGGCAACAACGAAGACTCCGTGGCGTTTGACGATGCCACGCTGTTGGGGGTTCTGGCCGATGGCATGGGTGGCTACAACGCGGGCGAGGTGGCCAGCGGCATGGCGACGGCGTACATCAAGTCGGAGTTGTCGCGTTGCCTGTCGGAGGCCGGACCGAAAGCGAATCTGGGCCAAGTCCGGCGCGCAATCGAGATGTGTGTCGACAACGCCAACCTGTCCATTTTCAACTCGGCCAACGCCAACGCGCAGTATGCGGGCATGGGCACCACCTTGGTCATGGGTGTTTTTCGGGCGGACAAGTTGCTGCTGGGGCATGTGGGTGATTCGCGGTGTTACCGCTGGCGCGCCGGTCAATTGGCCCAGATCACCCGCGACCATTCCCTCTTGCAAGAGCAGATGGATGCTGGCTTGCTGACGCCTGCGCAAGCCGCTGTGTCGCCCAACAAAAACCTGGTCACGCGGGCGTTGGGGGTCGAACTGGTGGTCCGGCTTGAGCTGAACGAGCATCAGGTTGAGCGCGGTGATGTTTACCTGATGTGCTCGGACGGGCTCACCGATATGGTGAATGATCTGGCGATTGCCAAAATTTTTCAGCAAGAGACCCCGCTGGGCCAGACCGCCGAAGAGCTGGTGGCCCTGGCCAACCAGAATGGGGGGCGCGATAACATTACCGTCTTGCTGACACAGGTGACCGGCAAGGCGCAGAAGCGCGGGTTACTATCCAGATTAATGGGGCAATAGCGTGCGCGGGGTGTTTTCAATGATAAGTTTCAGGAACAGGAGTCGGTCATGCCGAAAATGATCGTATCAATCGATGGTGTCGTCATCAAGGAAGTCCAGTTAACCAAGGTCAAAACCACCTTGGGGCGCCGACCCTATAACGATATCGTGATCGATAATCTGGCCGTCAGCGGGGAGCACGCGCTTATTGAGATGCAGGGCAACGAGGTCTTCCTTGAAGACCTCAACAGCACCAATGGCACTTACGTCAACGGCAAAGCGGTTAAAAAGCAGCTGCTCCAGAACGGGGATGCGGTGGAGGTAGGCAAATACAAAATCAAATTTGTCCACGAAGCGGCCAGTGACAACTTTGAGAAAACCCAGATGTTCAAGGCAACGGCCCCTGCGCCCGTGTCCGCCGCGCCAGTGTTGCCCGCCAGCAGCCCCCTCAAACCGGCAGAGTCCGAAGTGCTTCAGGCCTCCATCAAGGTCTTGTCAGGTTCCGCGGCTGGACGTGAGGTGCCCTTGACCAAAGTCGTCACCACCATCGGCAAACCCGGTGTGGCGGTGGCTGCCATTACCCGGCGCCAGCGTGCTTTTTTTGTGCATCACGTCGAAGGCGGAGGCAACCCGACCCTCAATGGCGCGCCCATCGGGTCTGATCCGGTGGTGTTGAAAAATGGGGATCTGGTTGAGTTGGCTGGCACCCAAATGCAGTTTGTGCAGGCTTAATATCCGCGGCGCAGCGGCGGGTCAGGAGTTGTTGAGCAATGAGTGCCGTGATTGAACCTCCCAAAGTACCCACTGTGAAAAGTGGCATGACGTTTGAGGCGCTTTTTTACAAGCAGCTCCAGCATGTCACGGCGCGCATCCATGAGACCGAAAACATCGAGCAGATCATGCTCGAAGCCAGCAGTGACATCTGCAAGCTGTTCAATGCCGACCGCTTGACCCTTTACGTCGTCAACGACGACCAGACGGCCATTATTTCCAAGGTCAAGACCGGGCTCAACAGCAGCCGCGACCTGAAGTTGCCGATTTCGCCGCAAAGCATTGCGGGTTACGCCGCGTTCAGCGGCAAACTGCTCAACCTGCCCGACGTGTATGACGACGAGGCCCTTAAACAAATTCACCCGTCCCTGACCTTTTTAAAAGAAGTCGACAAACGCTCAGGTTACCGAACCCGCCAGATGCTGGTGGCGCCGATTCTGGAAGGTAAAACGCTGCACGGTGTGCTGCAGGTCATTAACAACAAAAGCGACCAGCCCTTTGGTGAGCTGGAAATTGAAGGCGTGGCCCAATTGTGCAAAACACTCGCCACCGCCATTCGCCAGCGGGTACACCGTGCTGAAGAAAACGTGCGGCGCAACGCCACCAAATATGACGGATTGGTCGCCGAGGCGGTCATGACGGCCCAAGAGTTGCAGGACTGCTTGCAGCAAGCCCGCCAGGAGGGCACGCCGGTTGAGCAGGTGTTGATGGCGCAGTACAAAGTACGGCCTGCCCAGCTGGGGCCTTCGCTGGCCCGGTATTTTCAGGTGCCGTACGAGCCGTTCACGGCCAGCCGCATTCGTTCCGAGCTGCTGCATGGTTCGCTCAAGCGTGACTTTACGGAAGAGCAAGGTTGGATTCCGCTGGAGGAATCGCCTGAAGGCCTCGTCATCATGTGCATCGACCCTGAGGCGGTGCGCAGTTCGCGCATCGTGCCGCAGGTGTTCCCCCGCATCACCAAGTTTGCCTACCGTGTCACCACGCAAACCGAGTTTGCCGACACCCTGGCACAGATTTTTGGCGCTGGGGCCGAGGGCGGCACGATTGATGAGTTGCTGGCCGACATGGATGGCGCGCCCATCGACGACGGCAGCAGCAACGACGACTCGCTGGAGTCCGCAGCAGCCGACAACGAGCTGGTCAAATTCGTCAACAAAGTCATCATCGACGCTTACAACCAGAAGGTGTCCGACATCCACATCGAGCCGATGCCGGGCAAGCTCAAAACCGGCATTCGCTTTCGCATTGACGGCACGCTGCAGCCTTACGTGGAAGTGCCCGCTCACTTTCGCCAGGCCATGGTGACGCGCCTGAAGATCATGTGTGACCTGGATATTTCCGAGCGCCGCAAACCGCAAGACGGCAAGATCAAGTTCAAAAAATACGGCCCGCTGGACATTGAGTTGCGCGTCGCCACCATTCCGTCAGCCGGTGGGGTGGAAGACGTGGTGATGCGGATTTTGGCCGGCGGTGAGCCGATTCCGATGGACAAACTCGGCCTGACCCCGCACAACAAGGCGCGCGTCATCCAGACCATCGAGAAGCCCTACGGCCTGTTTTATGTGTGCGGCCCCACCGGTTCGGGCAAAACCACCACGCTGCATTCCATTCTCAAGCACCTGAACACGCCAGAGACCAAAATCTGGACCGCCGAAGACCCGGTTGAAATCACCCAAAAAGGCTTGCGTCAGGTGCAAATCAACCGCAAGGCCGGCATCGACTTTGCGCTCATCATGCGGGCCTTTTTGCGCGCCGACCCCGACATCATCATGGTCGGCGAGTCGCGCGACAAAGAAACCGTGGCCATGGGTGTCGAAGCCTCGCTCACCGGCCACCTGGTGTTCTCCACCCTGCACACCAACTCGGCGCCCGAATCGATCACCCGCTTGCTGGACATGGGCATGGACCCCTTCAATTTTGCCGATGCGCTGCTGGGCATTTTGGCGCAGCGCCTGGCCAAAAAGCTCTGTGATTGCAAGGAATCCTATGTGCCGGACGCTGAAGAACTGCGCCTGTTCGCCGCTGAATACTCGGATGAACTGCGCCACTCGGTGGCCTGGGCGGCCGACTACGAAGGTGAAACCCAAAAGCTGATCGCCAGCTGGCGCGAGACCTACGCCCAGGACGGTGAACTCCGGTTGTACCGCCATGTGGGTTGCGACAAGTGTCACCAGACCGGCTACAAAGGCCGCGTCGGCCTGCACGAACTGCTGATTGCCAGCGACGATATCAAGAAACTCATCCAGGAACGCGCCCGCGTCGCCGAGATTTTTGCGGCTGCGGTCGAAGGCGGCATGCGCACCCTGAAGATGGACGGCATGGAAAAAATCATGATGGGCCTGACCGACATCAAGATGGTACGGCAGGTCTGTATCAAGTGATGGGACGGTATTGACCCGCTGGAGGGGCTGGCACTTTTGACTTTTCCGTGTCCGGTGTCGCCCGTCAGACCGCTTGGGTCACGCGCTGCCATTAACCTGCTGCATGCCAGAGCGAAAATAGTGCTCTCGCTTACCCCGCCCCCCTTTTCATGCAAACCATCGCCGCCTTTTTTCTTATTGCCTTGCCCTGGCTGAATCCGTTTGCCCGGGGACCGTCGGCGGGCGTGGTGCCCTTGCTGTTTTCGTGGGCTTGCACCGGGGCGTTGTTGTTGGTGTTTCTGGGCGGGTCGGACCGGGTGGCGGGGGCACGTCTGGTGCGTGCCACCGCGGCAGCCTGGCTGGCGGCTGCGTTGCTGAGCAGCCTGATGGGCGTGCTGCAATATTTTGGGGCGACGGCCCTGTTCGGCCTCTGGATCAACCACACCGGGCTGGGTGAGGCGTATGCCAATTTGCGCCAGCGCAACCAGTTTGCCACGCTGACCAACATCGGCCTGGCGGCCTTGTTGTGGTGGGTGGCGCAAGGCCGCTCTGCGTCGGCCGCGCTACCTGCAACCTCCTCCTCAAAGGCACTGGACGGGCGCCTGCTGGGGGCCTTGCTGGCAGCGATGGTGCTGGGCGTGGGCAATGCAGCCTCGTCGTCGCGCACCGGCTTGCTGCAGTTGGTGGTGCTGGTCGTGCTGACGCTGATCTGGCGTGGGGCTGAGCGCCAGCGCACCGGCGTGGGCCGTGTGCTGGCGCTGGCAGTACTGGCTTATGCGGTGGCCGCGCTGGCCTTGCCTTTGTTGTCGGGGCAGGCGGGCATTGTGGCGCGCTTGCAGGAGGGCGACACACCCTGCTCAAGCCGTCTGACGCTGTGGCGCAATGTGCTGTACCTGATAGCGCAAAAGCCGCTGTGGGGCTGGGGCTGGGGCGAGCTGGACTACGCCCATTTCATCACGCTGTACCCGGGCGCGCGGTTCTGCGAGATTCTGGACAACGCTCATAACCTGCCGCTGCATCTGGCGGTGGAACTGGGTGTGCCGCTGGCGCTGTTGGTATGCGGCGGAGGGCTGTGGCTGGCGTGGCGGGCCCGGCCTTGGCGCGAGCAGGACGCCACGCGCCAGATGGCTTGGGCGGTGTTGGCGGTGATTTTGTTGCACAGCCTGCTGGAATACCCGCTGTGGTACGGGCCGTTTCAGATGGCGTTTGTGCTGAGCGTCTGGCTGCTGTGGCGCTCGCCTGCGTCATCACACCGCGCAGGGGCCTGCGCCACACAAGAAGCTGTCAGGCGTCCCGTCCTTATCTTGTGTGCTTTGACCGCTATGTCTTTGATCACGTTTTGTGGCTACGCGGCGTGGGACTACGAGCGTATCAGCCAGATTTACAAATCACCCGCAGAACGCGCCGAGGCGTTTCGGGAGAACACGCTGGCCAAGATCGCGGACACGCGCCTGTTTACCGATCAGGTGCGCTTTGCGGATCTCACCCTGGCCGACTTGACGCAGGCCAATGCCGCGCAACGGCACGCCCAGGCCCTGGCGGTGCTGCATTTTTCGCCCGAACCCCGGGTGATTGAAAAGTTGATTGAAAGTGCCACGCTGTTGGGGCTGGATCAAGAAGCGTTGTATTACGTGGTGCGCTACCAGGCGGCTTTTCCGGTCAATCATGCGGCTTGGGCCAAGGAAAAATCCTTGTAGGTTTTACACCCCCGTCACATAACTCCCCGACTTGCCGCCATGTTTTTCCAGCAGCTTGCAGTCGTTGATCGTCATGCCGCGGTCCACGGCTTTGCACATGTCATAAATGGTGAGCAGGGCGACGGTGACGGCGGCCAGGGCTTCCATCTCGACGCCGGTGGGGCCAACGGTCTCGACAGTGGCCGTGCAATAAATACTGCCAGCCACCGTGGCGCTGGCCGGCATGGTTTTAAATTCAATCGCCACCCGGGTTAACGCCAGCGGATGGCACAAGGGGATCAAATCGCTGGTTTTCTTGGCTGCCATGATGCCGGCAATGCGGGCAATGCCCAGCACGTCGCCCTTTTTGGCGGTGCCGGATTCGATCAGGGCCAGCGTGGCGGGCAGCATGTCGATGCGGCCCCCAGCCCGGCCGATGCGGTGGGTGTTGGCTTTGGCGGCCACGTCGACCATGTGGGCTTGGCCCTGGTCGTCAAAATGGGTGAGTGAGCTCATGAGGAGACGTTCGCTACAGTTGAAAAATGGGGGCGAACGCCCTGTTTACAGAACGTTCACATCAGCCGCGCATCATACGTTTAAGTTTTATGCAGTTCTGGCCCGGGACTGCACGCGCGGTCGGAACGGGTGTGGCGGGCCGGGCGCGTATCTTGACCGCATTTGACGACACAATGACCTCACCACGAGGGTATTTATTTTGATTAAAGACCGTAAGTCACATCGCGCTGTAGTCATCGCGCATCAAACGTTGGTGGCTCTTGTTTTGCTGGCCACGGCTGCCGCCAGCCCTACGGCCTTATTGGCGCAGCCCAGCGTGGCACCGCCTGCGTCCCAGCTGCCGACGCTGGGCGATGGCAGCGACATCAGCACCAGCGCCGAACGGCGGCTGGGGGATCGGATTGCGCGTGAGATTTTCCGCGACCCGGACTACATTGACGACCCGGTGCTGGCTGAGTATGTGCAGGGCATTTGGCAGCCCTTGCTGGCCTCGGCGCGCGCGCGCGGCGAATTGTCGCCCGAGCTGGAGGAGCGCTTTGCCTGGGAGATCATGCTCGGGCGCGACCGCACGGTGAATGCGTTTGCCCTGCCGGGCGGCTATTTTGGCTTGCATCTGGGGCTGATTGGCATCGTCAACAGCCGCGATGAACTGGCCTCGGTGCTGGGCCATGAGTTGAGTCACGTCACGCAGCGGCATATTTCGCGCCTGATTTCCAAGCAGGGCCAGCAAGCGCCGTGGATGATCGGCGCCATGATTTTGGGCGCGCTGGCGGCCAGCAAGAGTCCCGATGCAGGCAGCGCGTTGATGGTGGGCGGGCAGGCGGTCACGGCCCAAAACCAGCTCAATTTTTCGCGTGACATGGAGCGCGAGGCCGACCGCGTGGGCTATGGCGTCATGACCGGGGCCGGTTTTGAGCCGCAGGGCTTTGTCGCGATGTTTGACAAGCTGCAGCAGGCGTCCCGCCTCAACGACAACGGCGCTTACCCGTACCTGCGCAGCCATCCGCTGACCACCGAGCGCATGGCCGACA
>CAJAFJ010000671.1 GCA_903938955.1 uncultured beta proteobacterium
AGCATGACCGGCTACGGCCTGGAAATTGTCGGCTACATCACTAAATAAGGTAAGGACAGATCATGATTGGTGCAGACAAAGGAACGCTGGATTCCACCGATAGCCGCTTGAATGGCAAAAAGTTGACGATTGGTATCGTGCAAGCCCGTTTTAACGCGCCCATCACCGACGCCCTAACCGACGCCTGCAAGACCCAACTCATGGCGCTGGGTGTGCTGGAGAAAAACATCGATCTGGTGCTGGTGCCAGGCGCGCTTGAGGTGCCGGTGGCCTTGCTGGCCATGGCTGAAAAATTAAAATACGATGCCTTGGTCGCGATTGGCTGCATTATTCGCGGCGAGACCTACCATTTTGAATTGGTCGCCAACGAGTCTGGCGCCGGCGTCAGCCGGGTCGCATTGGACTACCAATTGCCCATCGCCAACGCCATTCTCACCACCGAGAATCTGGAGCAAGCCACGGCCAGAAAAATTGAAAAGGGGCGTGATGCCGCCCTCGTCGCCGTCGAAATGGCCAACCTGCTGGAAGAAATCTGATGAACGACCTGAAACCAAAGCCCATGGGCGCGCGCCCGCCCCGCCAACCCCGCACCGGGCTGACCAGCACGGGCGCCCGCAAGGCTGGCAGTAAATCCGAGCGATCACGCGCCCGTGAATTTGCGTTACAGGCGCTGTACCAGACCCTGGTGGCGAAAAACCCGGTCGAGGACATTGATCTGTTCACCCGCGACCTGGCTGGCTTTTCCAAAGCCGACTCGGTGCATTTTGATACGCTGCTGCACGGTTGCACCGACCAGGCACTTGAACTTAATGCCATGCTGCTGCCTCTGCTGGACCGCCCGCTGAGCGAAATTTCGCCAGTCGAACACGCCGTTATGTGGATTGGCTGTTTTGAGTTGCGCCACTGCCTGGATGTGCCATGGCGCGTGGTCTTGAATGAATGCGTGGAGCTGGCCAAAGAATTTGGCGGCACCGACGGCCACAAGTACGTCAATGCCGTGCTCAACGGACTGGCACCGGTCCTGCGCCAAGCCGAAGTCAATGCCGACCGGGGCAAATAACACGCATGAAAATATCCCGCCGGGCGCAGCGCATTGAGCCCTTCTATGTGATGGAGGTCGCCAAAGCGGCCGCCGCTTTGGCACAAGAGCTGGCGCACACCGATGCGCCCATGATCTTCCTGAACATTGGCGAGCCCGACTTTACCGCCCCACCGCGGGTGCAGGAAGCCGCCACCCAATGCGTGCGCGATGGCTTGACGAATTACACCCAAGCCAGCGGTATGCTGGCCTTGCGCGAGCGCATCAGCGACTGGTACTTGCAGCGCTTCAACACCGTCGTGCCCGCCAGTCGCATTGTGGTGACCGCCGGCGCGTCAGCCGCCTTGCAGTTGGCCTGCCTGGCCCTGATTGAGCCCGGTGACGAAATCCTGATGCCCGATCCCAGCTACCCGTGCAACCGGCAATTTGTGAGTGCGGTCGACGGCGTGCCGGTGCTGATCCCGACCACGGCAGAAGAGCACTTTCAACTCAGCGCCGACAAAGTGCAGGCCGCCTGGGGCGAAAAAACCCGGGGCGTGCTGCTGGCCTCGCCCTCCAACCCCACCGGCAGCTCCATCCACCCGGATGAGTTGCGCCGCATTCATGAGGTGGTCAAAGCCCGGGGCGGCATCACCCTGGTGGATGAAATTTACCTCGGTCTGAGCTTTGATGCGCAGTATGGCCAAACCGCACTGGCGCTGGATGACCACATCATCAGCATCAACAGTTTCAGCAAATACTTCAACATGACCGGCTGGCGCCTGGGCTGGATGGTGGTGCCGGAGTCGCTGGTGCCGGTGATGGAGCGCCTGGCGCAAAACCTGTTTATCTGCCCCAGCACCATTGCACAACACGCGGCCCTGGCCTGTTTTGAGGCTGAAAGCATCGCCGAGTACGAACGCCGCCGGGCCGAATTCAAAGCCCGGCGCGACTACTTCATCCCCGAACTCAACGCCTTGGGGCTGACCGTGCCGGTGCTGCCGGATGGCGCTTTTTACGCCTGGGCGGACTGCACGGCGGCATGCCAAAAACTCGGCGTCAAAGACAGCTGGGACCTGGCGTTTGAACTCTTGCACCAAGCCCACATCGCGGTCACCCCGGGGCGCGACTTTGGTTCGGCCGACACGGCGCATTTCATCCGCTTTTCCACCGCCAGTTCCATGGCGCAACTGAAAGCGGCCATCGAACGCCTGAAAGTCCTGCTGGCATGACCGAAACACACCAAACGGTGGATAAATTCACCTGGCCGGTGCGCGTGTACTGGGAAGACACCGATGCTGGCGGCATCGTTTGTTATGCCAATTACCTGAAGTTTTTCGAGCGCGCGCGCACCGAATGGCTGCGCTCACGCGGCATTGAACAGCGTGCCGCGCAGGAAAGCATGGGCGGTATGTTTGTCGTGAGCGAGGCCCAAATCCGCTACCTCAAGCCAGCGCGCCTGGACGACGAACTGCTGGTGACCGCCTGGCCCGTGGCGGCCGGTCGCGCTTCCATGAAGATCCAGCAGCAGGTGTTCCTGAAAACACCCACCGGCCACAGCCTGTTGTGCGAAGGCACCATCCGCGCAGGCTGGGTCGATGCCCAGACCCACAAACCCACACGAATTCCTCTCCCTGTTCTGGAAGCCCTGAAATGAATCAAGACCTGTCGATCATCCAACTCGTGCTGCATGCCAGCGTGGTGGTGCAAATAGTGATGTTGTTGCTGGTGCTCATCTCGGTGTCGAGCTGGGCCGCGATTTTTCGCAAGCTGTTTGCCTTGAAACGGGTGAAAGCACTCAACGACGACTTCGAGCGCGAG
>CAJAFJ010000672.1 GCA_903938955.1 uncultured beta proteobacterium
CAGGTCAATGCATACCCCACGTAGGGTCTCGGGGTCTTTGCCCTGCGCATCAAGGAGCCTTATCAGGTCAGCTTGATCTGGCATTCCAAGCACAAGGCGGTAAAGCGCACGCTCTCTGGCCAGCGATTCATAACGCTCTTGCTGTTCACCGCCGGGAACCGACAAAAAGAACTTCTTGCAATCTCCACCCTCGACGACCCACCAGGGAGAAAGACCCGATTCATCATTGAGTTTTTCCTCCGCCAATAGAGCAAGACGAATCCACGGACTGCTGTCCTGCCCTGGCTCCAATTGCGAACGCAATTTCAAGGCAATTGCTCTGCGGACGGAGAGACTGCCAAATCGCGTAATCCGGCCTTCACGCTGTTCCAGTGCAACAGGACTATTGGCAAGATCCCAATGTGCCAAGGCATTGCACCACGGATGGAGATCCAATCCTTCCTGGCCAATTGAGGTAGTGACCAAAACATTTGGCCAGAACGGACTGTTGAATGCTTTTCGGACTTCATCCGGACGAAGCGGACCGTCATCCGCATTTGCATCTGCTTCTGCATGGGGCCCATCACCGCTAGAACGACCCTTGCGCGCCTCCGCCAATGGCACTGCCACATGGCACCTGATACCGAATGCAGAAGCATCGTTCAAATTGGCGCCACCGGCTCCACTTCCTTCGTGAAAGGTTACGCTGGCATCACGCAACCGAAGGCTCTTTTCAACTTCTTCAAGTCGCACCCTCCAGTCGCCCACGCCATCGTTCGAAAGGAACCAAAAATGTTCATCAAGAACCGACTCCAGGTTTCCTTCAATAACAGCGTTTCGAATAGCTCCGGGGTACTTGCCGCCATCTCGTTCACCCAGCGCAGAGACAAACCAAGACTTATCCAGGTAACCGCGCAGCCCCCGCCAGATGACTGAAAGCACCTGTGGCAGGTTTTCTGCCTGGGTGGCCTCCGGCCAGTGCCGTGACAAAGCCCGCAAAAGCACTACTGCTGGGGATTCCAGTGCCAAAGCAACCAGCGCAGGAAGGTCAGTCTCTCTCGAAATTTCGGAAATTTCACCTGATTTATCTGCAACTTCATCCCACTTTTGCATCATTGCGCGAAGACGTCCAACCGATTCAGCATCTTCTGATTTTGGTGCAACGGTCTCCCAAGCATTCCTAGATTCCTGCCAAAGCCCCGCCTTGGCCTCAAGAGCGACCATGAGCTCCCATGGTTTCCGGTGAGCCCGCTTCTTGCCAGGAACAACCGCAACACCGAGCCCTTTAAGCAGTTGGACAAGTTGACGCTCAACTTCCTGCCTCATACCCCTTTGGCTCCCCAATGGCGCAGCCAACGGCTCAAGGCCAGCAAGCAAGCGTGATGGGTGGAATAGCTCCAGCAGGTTCGGCCGATCAGGTGAAGGCTGTAGCCAGCGACGTTTGGATGCCGCCTCGTAATTGGCTTTGCTTCGCCCGTTTTTGGACGAAAGAAGCCGACTCTCAGTTGTGTAGCTAATGAGGCCGGAAAGTGCCGTTGGCACCGCCTTGTATCGACTGAACACCAGCAACTTTCCGTCCACCGTTGCATCGTTTGCAGCGACCTTCCATCCGCCGCCAAGCGGCCACCAAGGCAAAGACGGTGCAGCCCAGGGCATTGACAATCTTTCAGTCGACATCCGGGACATCAAGGCCCTTAATCTTGGGTGTGGCCAAGAGTGCGTCAGCCGATGCGCGTCGCGCCCTGCTTTTGTCAATGTCGCCTGGTCTGGCATCTTGACCTTGTTTGTCCATGCTAAATAACGACTGCCTAAAGTCTGCATCGCAAGCGGAACCGACTGCCACAATGGCACGACCCAGTCTTGGCTGGCTGAATTGAAACAGTCGTGCATATCGCAAAACTGTGAAATATCGGATGGCAAGAGTTCGGCATCAACCACCGACGTTGTCTCTGCCGCAGACCCGTGCCCATTAGGCTGGCTTGGCCGCTCTGTTCGAGACATCAACGGCAAGAGTATGTCCATCAAGGACTCCCGAATCGTCTGCGAGTGAACCGAATCAAGAACACCCTTGCGGAGTTCCTCACTCAATTCCAGAAATTTTGCTTTGGCCGCATCAGCAGTGGGCGTGCTTGCCGACAAGAACGCAACCAGATCAAAAAAATCAGATGACTGATCCGCTGACTTGCCGTCAACTTTGCCTTGCTTGGATCGCCTTCTGTAGGGTGTGTAGGGCGTGGCCGAAAGCAACAGCAAAGCTGGGCCACTGCCATCGGGGAGCCCACGAATGGATTCCAAAACACGCGATGCCGCTCGACTACGAATCGCAACTTCGTCGTCCGCCTCGGTGACATCCTCTAAGCCATCGTCCTCCATCAAATCCCGAAAACGCTGAAACTCATCAAAGATCACTAGGCCAGAAGCAATGCCCTTCAGGGCCGCCACGGCCAAAGCCGTTCGACATGCCCCCACCAAATCCTGGTCAAGCTTTTCATCCAGCATCTGGTTCAGGCGAGGGGGCAAGTGCTGCCCTGCTTGTAACCCCAGCACATCCCGAAGCGCATCCCGAAAACCGTTCAGAAACTCACTGCCACCGAGCTTGCCAAGTTTGTCTTGACTTCGGTAATAGTGCATCCAGCCCTTGAACGATTCGTTACCTGCCTGTCTCTGAAATGCTCTGTAGAGCCGCCGAATCGGAGACGCCAGAATCCGCATCAACAAGACCAATGCCAGCGCGCGCTCCTCCATGCGGCCATCCCTGCGTTGCCCCTTTCGGGTTGGAATGGCCGTTTCTGGCGTCAACATGTAAATATGGATACGCGGATGACTCGGCGGCGCCCTGGTCGGAAGCAAGCTGGGCCGATCAACAGTTGCGATAGCGCTCTCGCGTTCTGCCTCAGGAAGAAACGACAACAGGCGCTTCATATTTTGCTTCGCAATAGCCAAGTTGGAGCAAACGTAAAGAACACTCAACGGGCCGCCCTTACGCTTCGCCTGCTGGTCTGCCATATCCTTGATGATCCCGCTGGCGACGATCGTCTTGCCTAAACCGACTTCATCAGCGACCAAATATCGTCGCGCCCCCTCTTTTGATCTCAATGTCCGCAGTGCGGCATTGATGGATGCTTTCTGGAACTCTTTGGGCTCAATACTCATACCAAGTCCTTCCGAAGTCCCTTGCGAAGCGTCTGCCATGAGCGTGAAAACCGCTGCAGGTGAATTTCAACGTCCTTATCTTCATCATTGAGCACAGCAGATGTCTTTCGTTTTTTTGTCCAAATTTGAAGAATGCGATCCACCTCGTTTAACTGTGACTTGTCTTTCAGCCACATACGCAAGGCCTGATCAATGCTTGGCAGCCCAAGAACCGTCGCGGCACCTTTGCGCCGTGTCCCGCCTTTAGTGCGAGGTGCATCCCATGGACCCCCTTCGTCGCCATTCGCGTAGCCATTGAGCACTTCGTGGATCCATGACAACATTTGACGTGGGCCGAGGTATTCACTCAACACAGCCTCATCACGCCCTTCGCCTAAAGGGGGAGTCCACGGAACGATCTGCAACCACTCCACGTTGTGCCCATCAAGAGACAAACGAACTAACAAAAAATCAGATGCCGAAATTGAATTTGCCGCCCCCATAATTTCAAGACTTGTATTGCTCTGTGGCCACGCAACATGCTGACCCGTCAAGGGGCTGCATGACAGCACGATGTCCAAATCATCAGCGTGCGGCGTACTCGGGCATTTGATAACTAGCGCGTTGTTCTTTCCTGCCGTCTGCACGGCATCGTTCAGTCGGGTTACCACCTGCAACCGCGCTTGCGCAAGCCGTTGCTCAGATGTAATTTCCGTTGTAACGCCTTTGAGTGCTTCCAGCGTTATGGGGTTTGCTAACGCAATGAACGCGTCAAGTCCTTCGCGCAATTGTTTGCCGGCCTCACTGGGCGGATTCTGGATGTCCACTTTGGCATAGCACTCCGCATTTCTGGTCCAGGCGCGTGAAGAGAGATTGGGGCTGCCAAACCACATCGTGCTACCTTTGGCATGCTCAGCAAACAAAATCTTGGCATGCAAGCCAAGCTGATCAGCGGCAATTTGCTCCTCTTCACTGCCGCTCTCATTGCCCAGAATAATTTCATGCTCGGGAGCCGGCAGCGTGAGTAACGTATTGAACTTACCCAAACTACTCTGGGTCTGCCCCGCCAACTTTTCCAGCGCCATACCGGTTGAAAGCAGTTGGCAAGAAACCCCCTCTCCACCCCATCCTGCAATGGCTGCGGCTGCGGAACCATCCAAAAAGGGCGAGACCGCCAGAACGCGATGCAAGTCAGCGGGCGACTTCGGTATTTCACGCCCCGGGGTGTCCGGCAATAGCAATCGGATTTCAGTCACATTGAGCCCGACAGGCACTTGCCACTTTGCATCACTGAGTGTTTTGCCTAACGATGACCAACGACTGAGTTCTTTGGGGAACAAGCGTGTCAGATCTACGGCTATTGCCCCGATACCGTCTATGGTCTGTGGCGCTGTCTTTTGACCACGCGTTGTGTCGTCACCCGCTTTTAGTACCAGCCCAAGATCCCAGGACGTATCCAGTGTGAGATTGCGACTGCCCAGCATGAACACCCAGCGCTCACCCTTCACACCCGCCAGCTCTGGAACTTGCCGAACCAGCGCGAACTTGGCATGCCAGGACTTACCTTGGTAAAGCTCTTTCGCACCTTCATCCCATGGAACCTGAACTAAGAAACGATCCAGCAAAGCAACAATCGGAGGCGAATTTTCGGGCAAGATCAAACGACCGCTCTGGATCACGAAATGCACTTTGCCACGCAACTCCGTGAGAGCACGCGCCAGGGCAATCTTTGTGCCTGAGCCGGTGTCATCATCTTGCCCGACCAGCGCCAATAATGAAGCCGCAATCACAGAGGTATGGGCAGAATAGCTTGAGAACACAGCGCAATCCGTGCGCCAGCCTGGCGGAGGCCGAAGGTGATCCAGTTGGGATAAGTGCGACAGATGTGACTTTGTAACTGACGGTGATGCTTGATTCATGCTGGCTCCAGATCATTCAGCAGCCGACGAACATTGCCCCAACGGAAGTGCAAAGGCTCAGCCAAAGGGTGCTTCTCTGCGCTCCATTCGGCCCTGCGGCCCTGCCCGCCCAAGTTGCTTGCCAGGCGTGCGCGTGCGCCTTTGCGCTGAACCTCTGCTCGCTGATAAACATCGCGCAGGCCAGCAACCTTCTGACGGTCGGACTGCAGCCACTTCTGCGTAGCGTTCAGCACATCAATCAAATAACTTGGCAAGCCAGGAACCAGTGCATTCAGCGCCGAAATATCAAGCGCCTTGGCGGCCTCGCCATGCGTAGCCACCATTCGTTGAGTGTCGTCAAAATGAACTGTCGTCCGAGGAGCCCCATCTGCAGCCTTGGCCTCCTCGACCAGAGCGGCGTAAACCGCCCGTCCGATACCCGCCAATGCGGCTACATGGCTGGCCACAATGAGCGCTCTTTTATCGTCGGCATCTGCGATATCACGGATGGCTTTCGACCATGGAACGTTGATATTCCGAACCGAAAGGCGTTCCTCTGCCATTCGAGACAGCAGGCTCTGGGAATTTTGAGGTGAAGCCCCCCTTCCGACACCGATCAAGTGGCGGCGCATGAAATTGCGCTCGGGAGTGGTCAGATTGAAGTCCATCGGTTCACTGCTGCTCAAGAATTCAGCCGGTGGAGATGGCAACTTGACGAAAGGCGACAGATCGTCATCTTCAGCGGGATCTGCATCGTCCATACGCTGGCGGCTCGGCGTTTTGGAATGAATAGCAGATATCTT
Source organism: uncultured beta proteobacterium (assembly GCA_903938955.1). Next base: position 5,813 of record CAJAFJ010000672.1, read on the forward strand.
CTTCAGTATCTCGCCACGCGAACTGCTCAACCCATCGGGACGCGGTTGCAAAATATGCCAACGAGCCAGAGCCGACCAATAGATCATTGATGGCGGCTGGATGGGCGCGCGAGGCAAGATGGAGCCCCCAATCACGCCTTTAGATTTATCAGCACCCTGATTAAGTTGCCATGTCAACGCCAGTTCATGCTTGCGAAGCAGTACCGGATTACCTTGAGCTTCTTCCATTAACCACGGCACAAACAACGCATAGCGTAAGCGCGTATGCAGCACGGACGTGCCAGGAAAAAACCGGTCAGAAAGCGCCTGATGCAGGCTCAAAAATCCAACCTCGTCACGGACGCCCAGCTGATCTGATTTCAGTGCTGACTCCGCCTGGGCCACGGCTTGCCGTGACAACATGATCCAACCAATCATAGATAAACCGCTTCACGGTCAATCTGCGCCTCAATCAATGTCAAACTCATATCACTCCCTTGATTTTTTATTTACACAACACAACCTTCGCCGCCTTACCTCCTCTTGTCTTCCAGTTGCGCAATGACAAGATCAAAGTCAGAGACAAAATTCAAATCTTGCCGCTGCCTGAAAATCTCGTACTCGCCCTCTGCCTTCAGTCTGGCCTCCAAGGCGCTGACAGTGCCTTTGTCTTTCAAAATTGGATAGTTGGACAACTCAAGAAACCCAGTCAAGAACGTTGACCAGTCGGCCATCGACATCAAAATTCCGCGCTTGGCCCGATTTTCAGCAAGGTCGAGATAGGCGGACACGATGCGGTTTAGCTCGTCAATGTGCGCTTCATTCAGGTAGTTCTTGGCGACCGTCACATCGGATTTGAGAATCTTGCCGTGGGGTGCTTGCTTCCAGGTGGAAAGGCCCATGGTGATTTTGGTGGCGTCAGCCGATGAATAAATCAGCTCAGCCGCTGTTTGCCCTGTGATCGCCCAGTGCAGCTTGTTTTGAACCTGGGCAAAGAAGCCAGCCGTTTCTGGCGATTTGGCGGCGTAGTCCACTGACAGCGCATAAATATCC
>CAJAFJ010000673.1 GCA_903938955.1 uncultured beta proteobacterium
CGGTTGCCGTTCTGCTTGCTGGTTGTGCAGATGCCATAGGCGCCGACGCAGTGGGTCGCGGGCACCATCGAGCAGCAAGTCGTCGCGCAAAAAATCGGCCAACAGCTGTTTGGCGGTGGCGTACACGACGCCGTGGCGGTAGCAGTTTGCCAACTCATGCGGTGGGGTGTCACTGGTGATGGCAGACACCGTGACGCCACAGGCTGCAAACAGCGGCCGCATGAGTTCTGCATCACGTGCGGCCAGGTAGTCGTTGGCGGTCACGATGTGCAGTGGTTTGCCGCTCCATGCCTGTAGCACGGCAGCCATGGCCACCGCCAGAGTTTTACCCTCGCCGGGTGCCAATTGAATGAGGTAGCCCTCGGTCATGGTGACGGCGGCAAGCAATTGCGGAAATGAGGCGCGCTGCCCAATGTGTTGACACGCAAGTTGGGTGACCAACATCAGGGCCTGCAGCTTGCTTGCCTGCCGCGCTGCGCGATCTTGCGCATGCCATTGCAATTGCACAATCGCATGGCGTGCCTGGGTGAGCTCGGTGGCTGTGGGCGCGGGCACATGGGTGGGCTCGGTGGGCAAAGTCTGGTGCAGGGCCAGCACCGCTTGCCACAGCTTGCGGTAGCCATGCCCAGTGTGGTGCGTGGCTAGATTGAACCAGCCTTGTGGGCTGTACCAGGGGGTGTGGGCGGCGTTGCGTGGCGCGTGCCAGTGGCTCGGGGCGGCGGACATCTGGGTGGCGGTCAGGTGTCAGAACGCGTAGCGTTTTTGCACCAGTTGTTTGAGTGCCCGGTAGGCTTGGCTTGCCAGCGGCTGAGCCGGGGTTTGCAGCCGCAGCGTGCCCGACAGACCGTGCAAGACCGTTAAACCATGGCGTTGTTCGGTGGGTATTTCACTTTGCAGAAGAAAAAAACTTTCCATCGCCTTGGTGCCACTGGGTTCCTGGGTGTTCACGGCGATGTCGCCACCGCCCAGCCAGCCCAATGCCGTTGACGGCAGTTTGTCACTTTGAAACGGAATGATGCTGACCTGAGGCAGCGCGAGCGTGGCATCGGCCTGCCCGTTCAGGCGCAGTTCGGCCTGACGAAAGTTGTTTTGAAACATGATGTCGGCTTGCTCTTGCGGCATGACTGCCACAAAGCGGAAGCTGCTGGCGTCGACCACCTCGCCCAGAGTTTGGCCGCGTTGCATCCAGGTGCCCAGTTGTTCGTGCAGGTCGGGCGCCACCCATTCGCCGTCCTGGCTGGCGCGAACCTGCAGTTGCTGCTGTTGCTCAAGCAGGTTAAGTCGGCGCAACGCCAGGGCCTCGGCTTTGTCCTGTAGCGCAGACAGGTCTTGGCTGGCCCTGTGCAGGGCTTGCCGGATCTGGGCCTCGGCTTCAATTTGGCCCGACTCGGTCAGGCGGATGTCTGCCACCAGGTCGGGGTTGGAGAAACTGGCCAGTACTTGTCCCGCCCGAACCCGCTCACCGTGTCGTACCAGGAGCTGGTCAAGCTGGCCGGCAGTTTGCGCATAAACATTGCTGGCATGGTTGGCCTTGACGATGCCATGGGCGCGAGTGGCGTCCGGAAAAGGCACCACTGCCAGCAGCAAAAACAGCACCAGCCCTATGCCCCCGACCACTGTGACAGCGCGCTGCCGGTTGCCTTGGGTGGCGGCGCCTCGCAGGTGTTTGACAAGCTGGTTAAGTGGGGCCAGCAGGCGACTGTAAAGGGTCATGGCCAACACCAGCAGACCCAATGGCAGCCATTGGTCCATCAAAAACAGCGAAATACCGACCGTGATCAGCATCAGGTAGAGAAAACTCAACAGGCCGTAGCTGGTGAGCCAGACCCATTCCTTGCGGTCTGTGGCCTTGCTTTGCGCGGCGACCGTACCCAGCAGGTAACGGTCGCCAAAATACTTCCACTGCTGCTGGCTTTTTTGGTAAAGGTTGGGAATTTCGGCGTAGTCGCTCAGCATGTAATAAGCATCAAAACGCAGCAGCGGGTTGCCATTGAAGAGGACGCTTGAGACCGAGCCGATCAGCATCACATTGAACGCCAAGCTGTGCGTCAGGCCCGGGGCGGTGTAGGCCCACACCAGTGCGCCAGCTGCAGCGAAAAAGAACTCAACTGCC